>DASQFO010000114.1:0-3988 GCA_035633095.1 Allosphingosinicella sp.
GCCGACCAGGCCAGCGGCAGCGCGGCGAGGCCGATCGCGGCGGCGGCGACGACGTGCGGGCGCGGTCCGCGCGGCGCTTCGGGCTGAAGCACGCCTGGATCGAACCAGGGATCGTTGACGCCGCGGTCGAAGAAGCGCCAGCCCAGGCCGATGATCAAGGCGATCACGATGGCGAAGAAGATGCCGCCATAGACGACGTGATCCACGCTCGCCGCGAACGCGAGGTTGCCGGTCCGGTGGGCGATCCAGATGGTACCCCAGGCGCGGATGCCGTTGGCGAGGATGGGGATCAGGATCGAGATGGCGAGAAAGGCGATCCTGCGCGGCCAGGAGCGGAAGCAGACATTGGCGACCAATGCGCCGAACGCGGCCATGGCGATCAGGAACCTGACCCCGGCGCAGGCTTCGGCGACCTCGAAATAACCGGTCGGCGTGGTGATGAAGATGCCTTCGAGGTGCGCGGGCACGCCGGCGAGCGCGAGCAGCGCCGCGGCGATCCCGGCGGTGACCGTCTGCATCGCCGGCACGAGCTCCTCGCCCGCGGGAACCATGAACAGGGCGTAGAAAAGGGGGAAAGCGAGGCCGCGCGCCACGGCCTTGCCGAGGCAGGCGGCGACCGCGCCCTGGAGCATCAGGACGACCCCCAAATGGCGTGCGAAGGCGACGCCGCCCGTCTCGCCGAGCAACCAGGAGGCGGCGCCGGCGCCGACCAGCAGCAGGCCCGGCGCCCAGGCCGCCGGAACCAGCTGGCGAAGCTCGGGAAGCCGCTGCCAGACCAGCCAGCCTATGATCGGCCCGATCAGCAGGCAGTGGTTGAACGTGGCGCTGTGCCACCAGATCGTGACCATGCCGGCCGCGTCGCGATGAAACAAAGCGAGGGTCGCCGCCCAGGCCAGGCCGAGCGCCGCGAGGTGCGCGCGCCAGGGGCCGGCCGCTTCCCGCGGCAAAGCGAGCGCGGTCATGCCGCGTCCCGCCGGCCGGCGAGGCCGAGCATCGCCGCGAGCGGCGCAAGCTGCGCGTCCCAGCTATAGCCGTCTTCCATGCGCCGCCGCGCCGCGCGGCCGATTTCGCGGGCGCGGCCCTCGTCGGCCAGCAAGCCCAGCACCGCTTCGGCCTGCGCCTCGGGGCCGTCGGCGACGATCAGGTCGCGGCCCGGCTCAGCGTCGATGCCGAGAAAGGCGCCGGTCGATGCCACCACGGGGCGCGCCATCGCCATCGCCTCGAGCACCTTGTTCTGGACGCCGCGGGCGACCTTGAGCGGCGTCACGACCAGGGCAGCGGCGGCCAGCCAGGGCCGGACGTCGTCGACCTCGCCGGTGACGATCACGCCGTCCAGGTCCGCCAGTTCGGTCACCGCCGGCACTGGCTTGCGGCCGACGATCGCGAACCGGACATCGGGCCGCACCGCGTGAACGCGCGGCAGCACGTCCAGGGCGAAGCCGACGACCGCATCCACATTGGGTCGATAGTCCATCTGGCCCGTGAACACGATCAGCGGGCCGTCCGGCGCGGGCGCGAGCCGCGCAAAGCCGGCGGCGGCATCGTAAAAGTCCATGTCGATGCCGTTGGCGAGCGTGCGGAGGTCAGCGCCGGCGGGTGCGCCGGCCTTGCGAAACAGATCCACTTCGACATCGCTGACGAACAGGCCGACGTCGGCGTGGGTGGCCGCCTTCTTCTCGAACGCGAGCAGCCTCACCGCTTCGCGCTTGAAAACCAGGTCGCGCAGCAGGCCGGTGGCCGAATATTGGGCATATTTGGCCGAATCGAAATCGCAAAAGTCCATGACGAAGGGAAAGCGCCGGTTCGCCGGAACGAACTGCGCCATCTGCACCGAAAAGCCGACCGCGGCGGCGATCGGGCGTTCGGCGATGATGCGGGCGACGAACCGCTGCATCGCCCGGCCGTGGAAGGCGGTGACGGCGAGCGGCTCGCGGCGGACCAGCGCCCGCGCCGCCCAGGCGAAGCGGTTCCGTCTGATCGGGTCGACAAAGGCTTCGCCGAGCGCGCCGCCCATCGCCTCGCGCAGGGCGGGCAGATGCGCGGCGTCGGCCTCGTCGTCGGCGAAGGCGGCGAGATGAACCGTGGCGAATCTGCCCAGATGCCGGATCAAATGCCACGAGCGCATCTTGTCGCCGCGGTTCGGCGGATAGGGGATGCGATGGGCGAGGAACAGGATCTGCGGTTTCATCCCAGCCCCCGCGCGATTTTCGGACCGAGGCGGTTGGCGAGCCAGAGCGGCAGGCGCTGCCAGGCGGCGACCTGCAACCGGTATTTGGGAGCGAGCGGATTGACTTCGCGCGGCCTGCCGCCGTCTGTGGCGCGCACCGCGTAGACGAGCGGCCGCGGCTCGAACCCCCAATTCTGCTTGAACGAATAGGAGCCCGCGCCGACCTTTGAGCGGCCGAAATCGAACGTCGTGCAGCCGCGCCGCGCGGCATGGCACATCACCTGATAGTACATCAGCTCGGTCGCGGAGAAGCCGCGCGACGCCGCGGTGCCGCCGCCCCAATAGGGCATGGCGGTGCCGCGGAAGTAGAAGGTGAGCGCGCTGGCCAGCGGCCGGCCGTCGTTGAGCACCGTCAGTATGTCGGCATCGGCGCCGAACCGGTCGAGCATCGCCGAGAACAGCGCCCGGGGAAACACCGGCGAGCCGAGGTTGCGCACCATTTCGCAATAGACCGCATAGTGCATCGCCCGATCGGCCTCGCTGCTGCCGCGGCGGATTTCCAGGTCGAACTCGCGGGCCCGGCGGATCGAGCGATGGCGCCGCTTCATCGCCCGCAGGATCGCTTCATCCCCTTGCGGAAGCGGCTTGGAAAAGCCGGCGTAAACGCCGCTTTGCGCGGTCCATCCTTCGGGTATCGCGCCGCCGCGCAGCTCCATGGAGCGGCAGTTCAGGCGCTCGGCAACGGCCCAGCCCTCGCGAACCAGGCTGTCGGCGATGGCGGCATCATCGGCGAGCGGACCGCCGCCGGTTCCGAAGCCGGTGGAGACGAGCGCGTCGCCGAACAGCGGCGACCGGACCTCGGTGAGCGGCAGGCAGCCGGTGACGACGCCGGCGCGGTTTTCGCCGAGCAGGTAATGGCTGCGCTGGCGGCAGCCCTGCTCGACGGCAAGGCTCCATTGCGGGCGGTGGAAAAGCTCGGCCTCGCGATGCGCGGCGACGTAATCGTCGATCCGGCGCAGCTCCGCGGCATTGGCGAGGTCGGCGAGGCGGACGGTCATTGCAGCCGCGCCCGTTCGGCGGCGGCGACCTCGTCGGTGCGGCCCCATTGATGGTCGCGCAGCAATTTGAAGAGCTTGGCCTCCATCCCCTCGAGATTGGTGTAGTGCCTGAGCTTGGAGCGGGCCGGCGCGTCGGCGACGCGCGGCTGGTCCGGATCGACCTCCCAGGGGTGAAAGTAGAAAATGGCGGGCCGCTCGTCATTGTCGTTGACGCGGGCGATCGCCCAGCTCGACAAGCGGTAGGGCAGCAGCCGGAAGAAACCACCGCCCCCGGCGGCGAAGCGGCGGCCGGCGAGCGCGACGGTGGTGACCGGCAGCTCGATCAGCTCGGAGCCTTCGATCGGGCGCCAGGCGAAGCGGGGCGAATCGCGCCAGCCATAATGATCGTGGACGACCGGCGCGACGCTCGACGAATAGGCGTAGCCATGTTCGGCGAGCACCTGGTGGGCCCAGGGCGTGCGCGCGTCGATCGAGAAGCTCGGCGCGCGATAACCGGTCGGCGCCCCAGCGCCGGCATCCTCGATGGCGCGGTGGGCGCGATCGAGGTCGGCGCGAAATTCGGCGGCGGTCATCGTGAAGATCCGGCGATGGTCCCAGCCGTGGCTGGCGATTTCGTGGCCGGCCTCGGCGATGCGGCGGATCAGCGCCGGATGGCGTTCGGCGACCCAGCCCAGAGTGAAGAAGGTCCCCTTGACGCCGGCGCGGTCGAACAGGGCGAGCACGCGGTCGGTATTGGCCTCGAACCGCGCGGGAAAAGTCTCCC
>DASQFO010000115.1:0-2310 GCA_035633095.1 Allosphingosinicella sp.
CTGAGGCTGGGCGCCCGCCCGCGCACCGAGCCGCTGTTCCAGCTGCTCGACCGCTGGACCGAGTCGGACGGCGACAATCCCTGGGTCGCGACCGACGCCGCGCGCCTCGCCGCGGTGCGCGCCGACCGCGCCGCCGCCGCCACTCGCTATTTTGCCAGCCACGCGCGCGAATGGGACGCCTTGCGCTCGCTCCACGTCGCCGAAAGCGAGGTCGAGGCTGCGATCGCGCGCGCGCTCGAGGATGCCGCGATCGGCCGGCTGGTCGACATCGGCACCGGCACCGGCCGGATGATCGAATTGTTCGGAGCCCGGGCCGAAGCGGCGCTCGGCATCGACCGCAGCCCGGAAATGCTCCGCCTCGCCCGTGCCAAGCTCGCCGAAGCGGGCCTCGACGGCACCGAGCTGCGCCAGGGCGACATGTATTCGCTGCCGCTCGCCTCCCATAGCGCCGACACGGTGATCATCCACCAGGTCCTCCATTATGCACAGAACCCGGCCGCGGCGGTCGCCGAGGCGGCGCGCCTGCTGGCCCCGGGCGGGCGCCTGCTGATCGTCGATTTCGCGCCGCACGAGCGCGAGGATTTGAGGAGCACCGACGCCCATGTCCGCCTTGGCTTCGCCGACGAGGCGATCCTGAAGCATTTCGAGGAGGCCGGGCTCGACGGCCGCGTCGTCGAGCATCTCGAGGGCGGCGAATTGACCGTCACGATCTGGCTCGGGCTCCAGCCCGAAGCGCGCCTCCGGGTGGTCGCATGAGCCCGCTCGCCACCGCTTTGTCGCAGCCCGGCCGGCCGTTGTTCGCGGACGCGGCGGGGGATATCGAGGTCAGCTTCGAATTCTTCCCGCCGCGGACCGAGAAGATGGAGCAGGTGCTCTGGGAATCGGTCAAGACGCTGGAGCCGCTCCATCCGCGCTTCGTCTCGGTCACCTACGGGGCCGGAGGCTCGACCCGCGAGCGCACCCACGCCACCGTCACCCGCATCCAGCGCGAGACGCCGCTCCACGCCGCCGCGCATTTGACCTGCGTCGAGGCGAGCCGCGGCGAGATCGACGACGTCGCGCGCGCCTATTGGGACGCCGGCATCCGCCATATCGTCGCGCTGCGCGGCGACCCGCCCGAGCCGGGCAAGCCGTTCAGCCCGCACCCGGAGGGCTATGCCAACGCCGCCGCGCTGGTCGCCGGCCTCAAAAAGGTCGCGCCGTTCGAGATTTCGGTCGCCTGCTATCCCGAATGCCACCCCGATTCGCCGAGCGCCGTCGCCGATCTCGACAATCTCAAACGCAAGATCGACGCCGGCGCCGACCGCGCGATCAGCCAGTTCTTCTTCTCGCCCGATTGCTTCTTGCGCTTCCGCGACGAGGTCGCCGCCGCCGGCATCACGGCCGAGATGACGCCCGGCATCCTCCCCGTCTCCAACGTCGCCCAGACCCGCAAGTTCGCAGGCCTGTGCGGCGCCTCGATCCCGCTTTGGCTCGACCGGCTGTTCGAGGGGCTCGACGACTTGCCCGCGGCGCGCCAGCTCGTCGCCGCCACCCTCGCCGCCGAGCTTTGCGCGCAGCTCTATGCGGGCGGGGTCAGGCAATTCCATTTCTACACGCTGAACCGGGCGGAGCTCAGCTACGCCATCTGCCATTTGCTCGGCCTCAGGCCCAGGGATCAGACCAGTGAACATCGCCGAACAGCTTAGAGCCGAGGCCGCCAGGCGCATCCTGATCAAGGACGGCGCCTACGGCACCCAGATCCAGGATCGCCGCCTCGACGAGGCCGATTATCGCGGGGGCCTCGATCTCGCGCGCGACCAGAAGGGCAATAACGACCTTTTGAACCTGACCCGCCCCGACATCGTCCGCGAGATCGCGCAGAGCTTCGCCGACGCCGGCGCCGACATCCTCGCCACCAACACGTTCAACGCCAACGCCATCAGCCAGGCCGATTACGGCGCTGAAGGGCTGGTCCGCGAGATCAACACCGCCGCCGCGCGCATCATCCGCGACGTCGCCGACGCGGACGGCAAGCAGCGCTGGATCGCGGGCGCGCTCGGGCCGACCAACAAGACGCTGTCGCTGTCGCCCGACGTCAACGATCCGGGCTATCGCGAGATCGACTTCGACACCCTGTCCGACGTCTATGTCGAGCAGATCGAGGCCCTGGTCGCGGGCGGGATCGACATCGTCCTGATCGAGACCGTGTTCGACACGCTGAACGCCAAGGCGGCGATCTTCGCGGTCGAAACGGTGTTCGATGAGCTCGGCCTGCGTCTGCCCCTCATCGTGTCGGGCACCATCACGGATGCCTCCGGGCGCACGCTT
>DASQFO010000116.1:0-1777 GCA_035633095.1 Allosphingosinicella sp.
GAGGACGGCGTCGACGAACCTTGTATCGGCGACCCTGGTGCCGGCGCGAACCTCGGCCAGCGCGCCTTCGGCGGCGTGGCTGAGCTCGGCGAGCCGGGGCAGGTCGAAAAAGCCGCAATTGCCCTTAACCGTATGAACGAAGCGAAAAATTTCGTCGAGCCGGGCGCGGTCCTGCGGCGCCGCCTCCCAGGCGACGATCGCGCCCGCCAGGGCCTGCAGCATGTCGCGCGTCTCGGCGATGAAATCGTTGATCAGCTCGTCCATGGTTCCGTCCGCAGGTGGCGGCGAGCCTTATGGGGAGGAGATGGTAAAGAACGCGTTTACCGGAGGATGCGGGCGGACCGTCAGGCCGGAAGGGAGGCGCCGATGATGAGCAGCCCTTCGTCATTGTCGGAGACCTGGATCTGGCCGCCGCCTTCTTCGACGAGGGCGTGGGCGAGCCAGGCCGCGGCGGCGCGGGGCGCGACCTCGTCCTCGGACATTGCGCCGGTCAGCACCTTGCGCAATTCGGGATCGAGCACGATTCGGCTGCCTTCGGCGCGGACGACGATGTCGAGGCCGTGGTCGTGCTTCTCGGCGCCGACGTCGAGGCTGCCGCCGCGCACGAGCGCGTCGCCGGCGATCAGGACGAGGTTCAACAGCACCTTCAGCGCGGCCTTGCTCATCGTCGGCTCGTCGACCATCCAGCCCAATTGGATGCGGCCGTCGCCGCCGAACAGGCCCTCGATCGCCGCCCGCGCCTCGCGGGTGTCGACGACGTCGGCGAAGCCGCCCGCGGCGCCGAATGCCAGGCGGAAGAATTTGAGCTTGTTGGCGCTCGCCCGCGCGCTCTCGGCGAGCAGATCGAGGCAGCGCGCGCGCATCTCCGGATCGTGCTCGTCGGCGAGCAGTTCGATGCCGTTGTTGAGCGCGCCCACGGGCGACAACAGGTCATGGCAGAGGCGCGAGCAAAGCAGACTCGCGAATTCGTGGGATTTCATGCGTCAGAGCCCCTGAAAGTCATGACCGGTTCGCCCTCCCTATTGGCCCCTCGGATTCAAGGTTGCAAGGGCGCGCGGACCTTGAAAATTGCCCATTCCTCCCCATCTTGCCCGTCCAATGTCTGGGGGGCATTCCATCATCAGCGCGCGGATCGCCGACGACGCCCGGGGATGGCGGCTCGACCGCGCGCTGGCCGCGGCGGTGCCGACGCTTTCGCGCGAGCGGCTGAAGGCGCTGATCTCGAGCGGCGCCGTGCTCGGGCCCGAGGGGGCGCCGGTGCGCGATCCCGCCGTCAAGGCAATCCCGGGCGGCACCTACCAGGTCACGATTCCAGAGCCCCGCCCCGCGCACAACGAGGCGCAGGACATCGCGCTCGACGTCGTCTTTGAGGACGACCACCTCCTGGTGGTCGACAAGCCGGCCGGCATGGTCGTCCACCCCGCCGCCGGCAATTTCGACGGGACCCTGGTCAACGCGCTCCTCCACCATTGCGCCGGGCGGCTCAGCGGCATTGGCGGGGTGGCGCGGCCGGGCATCGTCCACCGCATCGACAAGGACACGTCGGGGCTGTTGGTGGTCGCCAAGACCGACGTCGCCCACGAGGGGCTGGCGGCGCAATTCGCGAGGCACAGCATCGAGCGGCGCTACCTCGCCATCGTCGCCGGGGTGCCGGTGACGGCGCGCGGGGCGGTCGACGCCCCGCTCGCCCGCTCGGCCCGGAACCGCAAGAAAATGGCGGTCGTCGAGGGCGATCGCGGCAAGCGAGCGGTCACCCACTACCGAATCGTGACCGCGC
>DASQFO010000117.1:0-4388 GCA_035633095.1 Allosphingosinicella sp.
CAGGTCGAGCGCGTGCGCCGTTCCGCAGGCGTCGTCATAGCGCCGCCGCGACGGGCCGGTGCGCGACTTAGTTATATTTTCTAACGGCATGGTTGCATTTTATAACGGAAGCGGGCATCAACGTCAAATCCCGAGTCGCGAAAGACCCGCAAGGAGCTGAAAAATGTCGAGGCTGATTTTCGTGAACCTGCCCGTCGCCGACCTTACCGCCGCCAGGGCCTTCTATGAGGCGATCGGCGCGGTGAACAACCCGCAGTTCACCGACGAGACCGCCGCCTGCATGGTCTTTTCCGAGATCATCCATGTCATGCTTTTGACCCATGACAAGTTCGCCCAGTTCACGCCGAAGAAGATCGCCGACGCGCACGCGACCACCGAGGTTCTGATCTGCATCTCCGCCGACAGCCGCGAGGCGGTCGACGACATCACCGAAAAGGCGCTCGCCGCAGGAGGCAAGGAGCCGCGCGAAGCACAGGATTACGGCTTCATGTATTCGCGCAGCTTCGAGGATCCGGACGGCCATATCTGGGAGCCGATGTGGATGGACATGGCAGCAGCCGCCGCCGCCATGGCGCAGCGGCCCGAGCCGGCCACCGCCTGATTCAACTGACATCAAGGAGAGAGACGATGACCTATGTTGAAGGATTCGTGCTTGCCGTGCCCGCCGCCAACAAGGAGGAATTCCGCAAGCACGCGGCCGATGCGGCCCCTTTGTTCAGGCAATTCGGCGCGACCCGGGTGGTTGAAAACTGGGGCGACGACATCCCCGACGGCAAGGTCACCGACTTCAAGGGCGCGGTGAAGGCCGAGGAAGGCGAAACTGTCGTCTTCTCCTGGTTCGAATATCCCTCGAAGGCCGTACGCGACGCCGCCCAGGAGAAGATGCGCAGCGATCCCCGCATGGAGGCGATGGGCGCTTCGATGCCGTTCGACGGAAAGCGCATGATCATGGGCGGCTTTACCTCGATCGTCGATGAGAGCGCCGAGGGAGCGATGGGCTATGCCGACGGCTTCGTCGTGCCGGTCCCCGACGGCAACAAGGAGGCCTATCGCGCGATGGCGGCCAAGGCCTCCGTCGTGTTCAAGGAATATGGCGCGACCCGCGTGGTCGAGGCCTGGGGCGAGGATATCCCCGACGGCCAGGTCACCGATTTTCGGCGCGCGGTGAAGGCGGAGAAAGGCGAGAATGTCGTCTTCTCCTGGGTCGAATGGCCCTCAAAAGCCGCCCGCGACGAGGGCTGGGAAAAAGTCATGGCCGACGAGCGCATGAAGCCCGATTTCGCCAACATGCCGTTCGACGGCCAGCGCATGTTCTGGGGCGGCTTCGCGCCGATCGTCGACCAATAAGCGACCTCCCTCGCCCTCGAGCAAAGGATCAAGACCCATGTCCGACACCGAAACCACCGAGCGCGCCGCAACGGGGGACAAGGCGGCCCCCTATCACGGCAGCTTCATCTGGTACGAGCTGATGACGTCCGACGAGGACGCGGCGATCGACTTCTACACGAAAATTGTCGGCTGGACCGCGTCGGACGCCGACCAGCCGGACATGCGCTACACCATCCTTTCGGCGGGCGGTCGCGGCGTGGGCGGCATCATGCAGCTCACCGACGAGATGTCCGCGGGCGGTGCCCGGCCCGGCTGGCTCGGCTATATCGGCGCCGCCGATACCGACGCCAAAGCGAAGGACATCGAAGCGGCGGGCGGCAGGATCCTGATGGAACCGGGCGACATTCCCAACGTCGGCCGATTCGCGATGGTCGCCGATCCCGGCGGCGCCGCTTTCTACCTCCTGACGCCGCTGCCGCAGGGCGAGGAACCCGCGCCGCTCGATCCCGAAACCCCGGGCAGGTTCAGCTGGCACGAGCTCTATTCGAGCCTCGGCGACAAGGCCGCCTTCGATTTCTATGCGGGCCAGTTCGGCTGGGAGACGGTGACCGAGATGGATATGGGCCCGATGGGCGTCTATCGCATCTTCGGTCAGGACGGCGTGCAGCTGGGCGGGATGATGAACAAGCCCGAGAACATCCCCGTGTCGACCTGGGGCTTCTACACCAACGTCGACGGCATCGACGCCGCAGTCGAACGCGTCACGGCCAATGGCGGCCAGGTGCCGATGGGCCCGCACGAAGTGCCGGGCGGCAGCTGGATCGTCCAGTGCGTCGATCCGCAGGGCGCGAATTTCGCTCTGGTCTCCACAACACGCTGAAGCCCACCCAGGAGAGAATGATGTCCAAGATCACCCCCTGCCTCTGGTACGATTACAATGCCGAGGAAGCCGCAAACTTCTATATCACCTTGTTACCGGACAGCCGGATCGACAATGTCATGCGCTCGCCCGCCGACAATCCCTCGATGAAGGAGGGCGGCGTGCTGGTCGTCGAGTTCACCTTGGCCGGCCAGCCCTATATCGGCCTCAACGGCGGGCCCCTGTTCCCGTTCACCGAGGCGGTTTCGTTTCAGGTCAGGACCGATGACCAGGCCGAGACCGATCGGCTTTGGACCGCGCTAACCGCAGATGGCGGCAAGGAGAGCGAGTGCGGCTGGCTCAAGGACCGCTGGGGCCTGAGCTGGCAGATCACGCCCGCGCGCCTGCTCGAGCTGGTGGCGGATCCCGAAAAGGACCGTGCCCGGCGGGCGATGGAGGCGATGATGAAGATGAAGAAGATCGACATCGCCGAGGTCGAGCGCGCCGCCGAGGGCGTGACCGAGCCCGCGGGCTAGAAGGTGACGGTAAGCGTGATCGTGTCGATATAGGGGCCCGCGCCGACATTCTGGAGGGCGGTGATCCGGCCGTAAATGGTGCGCGAGAAGTTCCTGACCCCGCCCGAGACGGTGCCGCCCGACAGCGTCTGCGTCACCGAGCCCCCGGAGCCGTCGCCCCAGATGATGGTCCGGCCGCTGTTCGTGTAAAGGTTGTAGTTGAGGTTGAAGGCTCCCCCCGCCAGCCGCCGCGGCGAATAGGTGCCGGACCCGCCCGTGCTCAAGGCGACGATCGGCGCCGTCACCGACGGCGCGCAGGCGACGCTCACCGTCCCCATGGCGTTGTCGTGGCCCGCCGCTTGCGGATCGTAGGCGCCGAAGGCGACGCCGGCGGAGCTGATCGTGCAGGCCGAAGCGGGCGCGCAGAAGAAGGGCGCGGCGAGCAGGGCGGCGGCAAGGAACGCGCGGCATCTAGCGGGCTGCATAATCACTGCTCCTTGCGCAGACGAGGCCGTCGAGCCGCGGCTGCGGATCCTCGGTCTCGGGCACGATCGCGACGAACCGGCAGGACTGGCCGGCCCAGGTCGCGCGCAGCGCCACGCGTCCGCTGATATCAGGTACATAGACCTCGCCGCCCGAGACGGCGACAAAAGACCGCGAGCTCCCCTCGATCTGCACCTGGGCGCCGGCCGGGAGATCGCTGCCGTCCTCGAGCCGGACGCGGATCAGCGCGCCGCGCTCGCGATGGACGGCGAAGGCCACGATCGTGCCGGCGCGCGCATAGGGCCTGACCGCGACTTCCTCGCTGGCCAGGGTAACGTCGAGCGGCAAATCGGCCTGCTCGATCCGGATCGTGTTGCGCTCGAACGCATGCAGCCCCGGTATGACGATGAAGCCGTTCTTGTCGGTGACCCCGACCGGCTGGTTGTCGGCATAGACGTGGACGCCGGGGAACCCGGCGAGGCGGACCGTGGCGAAGCTCTCGCCGAGGCTGCGCGAGGCGAAGGTGCGCCCGCCCATCCAGCCGACCGCGCCCGTGGCCGAGAGCCTCACGCCCGCGTCGCCGCGCGCATAGCTCGCCTGCGCGGTCAGGGTCGCGCTCGAAAGGTTGCGCACGTAGGTCGCCTCGGCGCCGCTCGACTCGCCGAGCCGCGCGGTCGCGCGAAAGCCGTCGCCGGGGCCTGGCGGCGGATCGTCCTGGTAGGAGACATAGCCCGCGGTGCCGCCGCGGCTGCTGTCGACGCTCGCCGAGGCGCTGCGCCGCCCGCCGAGCGCCAGCGAGAGGTGCGCGCCGAAGCTGGTATGGCTTTCACCGATGACCGCATGGCGCGCATAGAGCTGCAGGTTCGCTTCCGGGCTGATCCGGAAGTTGCCGAACGCGCCCGCGATGGTCTCGCTCGGTTCGCCGCGCAAGGACCGGTGAATGAAATTGACGCCGATCCCGCCTCGCGGCACCGGCATGTCGGCGAAGGCCTGGACGGTGTAGCGCGGCGGCGGCTTGCCGTCGGGCACGCCGAGCACCGAATAAGCGGCGCTGGTATAATCGGAAAGCAGCCCGAACGAGAGCCTGGACGCGCGCCGCTCGAATGAGCCGGCGATGCGAAAGCCCGTGCCCTGGCGCGAATGGCTGATCGCTGTCGCCGCGCCGACCTGGCCAAGATCGGAAGCGATTGCGGTGACCGCGA
>DASQFO010000118.1:0-6908 GCA_035633095.1 Allosphingosinicella sp.
GATTCTGTCGGACTCGGGGGTCAGCGAGACGGTGAGGATGCCGTCCTCATAGGAGGTCTCCGCGCGCGTCCATTCTTCGCGATCCGTCGAGACGCAGGCCCGATAGCCGGGCCAGCCATCGGGATAGGCCGCGCCCGCGCAGTTCAGGATCCTGAGGGTCAGCGCCTCGCCGGCGCCGCCGCTGAGCTGGAAATAGAACCATTGGTAGAAATCGGACTGGTCGTCCTTGACGATCTCAAGATCGACGCGGCCGCCTTCGATGGCGACCAGACGAATGTTGCCGCCATCGAAGGCGCTCGAAACGGTGAGAGTCATGGAGTCCTTGAAAAGCTGGATTTAGCGCACCCTGATAGTGCGGCCAGACTCTCCGGGGAAGTCCTGAAACAACGCCGCGGCGAGACGGTCCGCGGCGGCCGCCCGGCTCGCTTGGGGCGTTTCAGCGCGCGCCTCGCTTTCGGCCCGGCCTTCCCAGGCGACGGTGGCGTCGGAGCGGCGCTGGATGCGCACTTCGAGCTGGGTCGCGACCACCTGGCCCGCGCGGTAGCCGGCGACGGGGACGCTCCCGCCGACGCCGACGCCGACGCCGCTGCGCCGGCCCCAGCTGCTGCCGCCGACGCCGAGCCCGATGCTGACGCCGCCGCCGCGGCGGCCCTGGCGCGCGGCCTGGTCGACCCGCACCACCGCGACCTGCTCGGTGCGGCCGTTGCGGGCGTCGACCGTCCAGCCGAGCCTGCCGAGCTCGCGCTCGACCGAGGCGGCGATCTGGGCGAATTCGAGGCTGTTCGCGTCGGCGGGGTCGCCCGGCTCGACCGCGATCGGGCCGCGCGCGACCGGCTGGCCGAGGTGGAAGCGGGTGACCGACGCCGCGGTCGAGAGTCCGCCGCCCGTCTCCATCGCGCAGCCGGCAAGCAAGAGGCACGCGACGAGGGTGCCGACGCTTCTCGATGCGATCTTGTTCATGACGTACCTCGTTTCTGGGCCTCGTCCTCGGCGAATGAGACTGTATAGGAAGTGTAACGAGTTTGGCGGCTTTTTGCTGCATCAAAGTGCGGGAGACCCGATGGCAGAGGCAGAGGTAAAGGCGGCGGTGCTGGTGACCGGCGGGGCGGGCTATGTCGGCAGCCACGCCGCGCTCGCCCTCCTCGACGCCGGCTGGCCGGTCGTCGTGATCGACGATTTGTCCACCGGCTTCGACTGGGCGGTGCCCGAGGGCGCCTTTTTCGAGGAGGGCGACATCGCCGACGCGGACCTGGTCGAGCGCCTGATCGGCGAGCATGAGGTCGGCGCGGTCATGCATTTCGCCGGGTCGGTGGTGGTGCCCGAATCGGTCGCGGATCCGCTCAAATATTACGAGAACAACACGGCGAAGAGCCGCGCCCTGATCGCCAGCGCGGTCAAGTGCGGCGTCGGGCACTTCATCTTCTCCTCGACCGCGGCGACCTACGGCATTCCCGCCTCCGTGCCGGTCGCGGAGGACGCGCCGACCGCGCCGATCAATCCCTATGGCTGGTCCAAGCTGATGACCGAGCGGATGCTCAAGGACAGCGCCGCCGCCTACGGGATGAACCATATCGCGCTGCGCTATTTCAACGTCGCCGGCGCGGACCCGAAAGGGCGGGCGGGCCAGTCGACCGGCGGGGCGACCCACCTGATCACGGTCGCGGTCGAGGCGGCGTGCGGAAGCCGCGCCGGCGTCGACGTCTACGGCACCGACTATGACACGCCCGACGGCACCGGGGTGCGCGACTATATCCACGTCACCGACCTCGCCGCCGCCCATATCCACGCGCTCGAGCGGCTGATCGCGGCGCCGGCCGAGAGCCTCACGCTCAATTGCGGCTATGGCCGCGGCTTTTCCGTGCTCGAAGTGCTCGACGCCGTCGACCGGGCCGCCAACACGCGCCTCGAGCGCCGGCTGGCGCCGCGCCGCGCCGGCGATCCGCCTGCGTTGGTCGCCGACAACAAGGCGATCCTCGCCACCCTGAACTGGCGGCCCGAGCGCGACGATATCGACACCATCGTCGCCGACGCGCTCGCCTGGGAGCGGACGCTCGCCGCGCGCGGCTGAGCGGGGCGCAAGGATCTGCCAATCCGGGGCTGAGGATTAGGAGAAGCGCATCGCCGCGCCGACGGCGGGGAGCCGGCCCATGCAAACTTGCCCGCGCCGTCGATCCCGCATTGCGGCATGCGCCGGCTTTTGGTCTCTTGGGCCGGTCCATGATTCGGAAAAAACAGGGGATTGCGACATGAAACTTCTCTCGACGGCCCTGCTCGCGGCCGGCCTGGCGGCGCTCGGCGCCTGCGGCGGGGCTGCCGAAAACGCCGCCGCCAACAATGTTGCCGACGACGTCTACAATGTCGCGCCCGACGATCTGGGCGGCGACAATTTGCTCGGCAACGAGGCGCTGGGTAACGAGGCGGTCGACCTCAACGCCAGCACCGACAATGCGTCGACCGAGAACCAAGCCGGCAACGTCCAATGACGGCTTGAGATCACCCCCGCTGAGGTCTCCCTGGGATGAAGCGGATGACTGGCCTCCGGCGCGCGTGCGTGCCGGGGGCTTTTTCATGTCAGCGGCCGGCGTCGAGCCGCAGCGGGTAGGCGGTGCTGCTCTTGACCCGCTCCATCGCAAAGCGCGAGGTGACGTTCTTCAAAGGCACCTGGGCGATCAGCCGCCGGTAGAAATCGTCATATTCGGCCATCGAGCCGACCGCGACACGGAGCAGATAGTCGACGTCGCCGGCCATGCGGTAGACCTCCATCGCCTCGGGCATGGCCGCGACGGAAGCCGCGAATCCCTCCAGCCACTCGGGCGAATGGTCGGCCGCCTCGATCTCGACGAAGACCGAAATGCCCAGGCCCACGGCCTCGGGATTGAGGATGGCCACGCGCCGCTCGATCACGCCGGCGGCCTCAAGCTTCTGGATGCGGCGCCAGCACGGCGTCTGGGACAGGTTCACGCGGGCCGCGATCTCGGCCACGGCAAGCGACGAATCCTCCTGGAGGATGGCAAGAATCCTGAGGTCGGTGCGGTCCATCGGCTTTCTATGCCCTGATTGGCAAGATCTTCCAATAGGGGCAGCGAAACAGGCTCAGCGGAGCATATTCTACCCCACTGCGAATGCTCGGGTAGTGGGCTCACGTATCGACCTCCTACGCGGAGCGGTCCAATCTCACGATGCGGATGCACATGCGCCGCTTCACCCGGCTCACCAACGCCTTCTCAAAGAAGGTCGAGAACCACGCTTACGCCGTCGCGCTCCACATGATGTATTACAACTTCGTCCGCATCCATAAGACGCTTCGCGTCACCCCGGCGATGGCCGCGAACGTGACGGATCGGCTCTGGGAAATTGGCGACATTGTGAAGCTGGTCGAGGATACAGAGGCCACCCTGAAGCCGCGCGGGCCTTATAAGAAGCGGGGCGCTTGACTCCGGCTAAATCCTCAGCGCTTCGAGAGCATCACCCAGCCCCGCCAAGCCTAAAACTGGCGGGGCTTTTCCTGGGGTCAACTATACCTTATAAGCCGCAGGGTGAGGGGCTCAACTCATGCGACGGATACTATGCCTGTTCGGCCTACATAAGCGTTCGCGCGGCGAAGCCATCAACGATGGCCCGGACATAATCAGCGTCTGCAAATACTGCCGCGCACCGATGACGAAGGTTCACGGCCACTGGCAGGTTGATCGCGACAAGGCGGCCTAGCCCAATTTCAAACTGACCCACTACCAATGCTCGCCCGCGCTTGACTTGGAGGGCTCCTCCCCCTAGGGGAGCGCCTCGCATTTCAGACACAGAAACAGGCAGGCGTTCCAGGCCATGAAGATCCGCAACTCCTTGAAGTCCCTCAAGTCGCGTCACCGCGACTGCCGCGTGATCCGCCGCCGGGGCCGCACCTACGTCATCAACAAGACCAACCGCCGCTTCAAGGCGCGCCAGGGCTAGGTCGCCGGTGCCCGTGACCGCCGTCGTCTTCGACGTCGGCAACGTCCTTTACGGCTGGGATCCCGACGCCTTCCTCGTCCGCCAGATCGCCGACGATGCGGCGCGGCTCAAGTTCATCGAGGACACCGACCTCTACGGCTGGCACGAGACCCTCGACGGCGGCCGGCCCTATGCCGAGGCGGCGGCAGAGCTCAACGAGAAATTCCCCCAATATGCCGATTTGATCGCCGCCTGGAGCGAGCGGTTCGGCGAGACGATCAGTGGGCCGGTGCCGGGCGTCCACGCCCTTGTCGAAGCGCTTGACGCGCGAGATGTGCCGTTGTTCGCGATCACCAATTTCTCGGCCGATTTCTGGGCGCCTTTCCACGAGAAGGAGCGCGCATTCTTCACCCGCTTCCGCGACATCGTCGTCTCGGGCGAGGTCAAATTATTGAAGCCCGACCCGGCCATCTATTACCTCGCGCTCGACCGCTTCGGGTTGCGGCCCGACCAGGCGCTGCTGATCGACGACCGCGAGATCAACGTCGAGGCCGCGCTCGCGGTGGGCATGCGTGGCCACCTGTTCGCAGACGCCGCCGACCTGCGCGCGCGGCTCGAGGCCGAAGGCCTGCTCTAAAGCCCAATTCGTCATTCCAGCGAAGGCTGGAATCTCTTTGCCTTTGCCCTGCCTTCCGAAAGGAAATGAGATCCCAGCTTTCGCTGGGATGACGGACGAAGGGGAACCTCCGCGACGCCTCGCGCTTTGTTTCGGGCGTGAGACAAAGATGGCCCGAGAAGCTGTGGATCGTCCGCCACGGGCAAAGCGCCGGCAACGTGGCGCGCGACGCCGCCCATGAGGCGGGCCTCGCCACGATCGACATCGCCATGCGCGACGTCGACGTGCCGCTGAGCGGCCTCGGCCATGAACAGGGGCGGGCGCTCGGCCGCTGGTTCGCTTCGATGCCCGAGGGCGGGAAGCCCGAGGTCGTGCTGTCTTCGCCTTATGTCCGGGCGCGCCAGACCGCGAGGGCGATCTGCGAGGAAGGCGGGGTTGCCCAAGCGGCGCGCCAGCCGATCGTCGACGAGCGGCTGCGCGAGCGCGAGTTCGGCGTGTTCGACCGCCTGACCACCAACGGCATCGCCGAGAAATATCCCGACCTTGCCGAGCATCGCGCCGTGCTCGGCAAATTCTACCACCGCGCGCCCGGCGGAGAGAGCTGGGCCGACGTCATCCTTCGCCTCAGGAGCGCGCTCGACACGGTCAGCCTCCATTTTGCCGACCGCCGCGTCCTCATTGTCTGCCACCAGGTCGTCGTGCTCTGCCTGCGCTACATCCTCGAGGAGATGGACGAGGCTCAGATCCTGGCGATCGACAAGGAAGGCGACGTCGTCAATTGCGGCGTCTGCGAATATGATTTCGAGCCCGACGACGCCAGGCACTGCGTGCCCAGGCTGGTCCGCTACAATTTCGCCGCGCCCTTGATCGAGGAGGCCGCGCCGGTCACCTCAGAGCCCGACGCGATGGTCGCGACGCGATGAGCGAAGTCGAGACGCTCGACGCCGATCTCCTCCGCTCCTTTCCGTTGCCCCACTTGCCCGAGGATGGCGACAAGGAGGAGCGCGGGCGGCTTCTTGTGGTCGGCGGCAGCCGCGAAGTGCCGGGCGCGGCCCTGTTGGCTGCGGTCGCGGGGATGCGCGCCGGCGCCGGCAAGCTCCAGATCGCTACCGCGGCCAGCATCGCCATTCCGCTCGGCATCGCCATGCCCGAGGCGCGGGTGGTCGGTTGCCCGGAGATGCCGGACGGGTGTCTTGCCGGCGCCGCCATCGCGCCGATCCTGGAGCTGGTCGAAGCGGCACAGGGGGCCACGATCGGCTGCGGCCTCCAGCACGGCGCTGCGCTCGACGATTTGCTCGACGCCCTCTTCGCCAGCGGCCTCGAATGCGCGCTGGTGCTCGACGCGGCCGTGCTCGGCTCGCTCCCGCCCAGGGCGCAAGCGCTTCGCGCATGGCGGGCGGGCGCCATCCTCCTTCCGCATTCGCGCGAGATGGCATCGATGCTCGAATGCGAGGCGGAGGAGGTGGAGATCGACCCGCTGACCGCGGTTCGCCGCGCCGCCGAGCGCTACGACGCGGTCGCGCTGGTGAAGGGCCGTTTCAGCTATATCGCCGCACCCGACGGCCGCGCCTTTTGCTTCGAAGGCGGCGGCGTCGGCCTCGCCACATCCGGGTCGGGCGACGTGCTGGCGGGGATCGTCGGCGGCCTCGCGGCGCGCGGCGCCGATCTGCTGACGGCAACGCTCTGGGGCGTCTGGCTGCACGGCGAGGCGGGGCGGATCCTGACCGAAAGAATCGGCCGCGTCGGCTTCCTCGCGCGCGAAATACCGGATTTGGTGCCGGGGCTGCTCCACAATCCGTTCTAACCGGCCTTGTGACGGTCCAGTTCGTCGCCGATCAGGCGGGCGACGTGGACGACGTTGGTCGATCCCGGCACTCCGAAGGGCACGCCGGCGGTGACGATGATCCGGTCGCCGGCCGCGCCGAGGCCGTGCCGCAACGCCATCCGCTTCGATTTGCCGATCATCTCCTCGAAGCTCGTCACGTCCCGGGTGCGCACTGCGTGCGCGCCCCACAGGATGCCGAGCCGCCGCGCCGTCTTGAGCGACGGCGTCAGCACGAGGAGCGGCACGGTCGGCCGCTCGCGCGCCACCCGCCGCGCGGTCGATCCCGAGCTGGTCAGGCACACGATCGCCGAGGCGCTGACGGTGCGGACCATGTCGGCGGCGGAGCGCGCGATCGCATCGTTGGTGGTGGCGTCGGGCAGGGTCTCGGTGAAATGGACGCGGGCATAATGGGTCGGGTCGGATTCGGCGCTGGTCGCGATCCGGTTCATCATCTCGACCGCCTCGCACGGATATCCACCCGAGGCGCTCTCCGCCGAGAGCATGATCGCGTCGGCGCCGTCATAGACCGCGGTGGCGACG
>DASQFO010000119.1:0-3511 GCA_035633095.1 Allosphingosinicella sp.
CCAGCATGCGTCCCGACAATTTGGTGGCCTCGCCGAGCGCGAGGGGCAAAACGCCCGACGCCAACGGATCGAGCGTGCCGCCATGGCCGACCTTGACCTTGGCGTAGCCGCCTTCGCGGAGCGCGTGCTTGACGGCGCCGACGATCCCGGTGGAGGTCGGGCCTACGGGCTTGTCGATGATCAGCCAGCCATGCACCGGCCGCGCCTAGCGCGGCGGGCGCAGCCTGTCAGCCTCGCCGTCCTTTTCGCGGACATAGCCGCGGATTTCCGGCATCGGAACCGGCTGCGCCGGCGCAGGCGGCACATCGACGCGGCCTGCGGCGATGAGGGCGAGAGCGGTGAAAAGCGGGCTGACCATGAAACAAACCTCCCCGAACCTGATCAGGATATGGGGACCGGCTTTTCCGGTTCAATCCGCCGGGCGGCGCGGGTGAGCGAGAAGCGGAGCTGCTCGCCCTGGACCTCGGCGATCCGGTCCATGAAATGCCGGCGGCAGAGCGAGACGTAGCGGTCGTTGCCGCCGATCTCGATCGACATGCCCGTGCTGACCGCCCGGCCGTCCGCATCGACCCGAAGGTTCATGGTCGCCTTGCGGCCGCAATCGCAGACCGCTTTCAGCTCCACCAGCGTGTCGGCGAGGGCGAGCAGATGGGCGCTGCCCTCGAACAGATTGGCCTGGAAATCGGTGCGCAGGCCGTAGGCGAGCACCGGGATGTCGAGCTCGTCGCAGATCGAGGCGAGCTGGACGACCTGGACGCGGGTCAGGAACTGCGCCTCGTCGATCAGGATGCAATGGAGCTTGCGCTTCTTCAGCTCGTCCTCGACCTCGGCGCGAAGGTCGGTCTGGGCGGAATAGAGATTGCCGGCGATCTGGAGGCCGATGCGCGATGCGATCACGCCATGGGCGACACGATCGTCGAGCGCGGCGGTGTAGAGCATCGTCTCCATGCCCCGCTCGCGATAGTTGAAGTCGGCCTGGAGCAGCGTCGTCGACTTCCCCGCGTTCATCGAGGCGTAGTAGAAATAGAGCTTGGCCATCGCCCGACTCTAGCGCCCGGGCGACGCTTGGGAAGGCCGCGCGGTCAGCGGCGGTGCGGCCGCGGCGGGCCGGCCGATTCCACGACGCTCGCGATCATGCAGCGCCAGCCATCGGCGCGCAGCGAGCTGTTGCGGTCGAAATCGCCGCCGGGCGAAGGGTTGAAGCGCAGCGATGCGGAGCGGGTCAGGCGCGGACAATTTCCTTGCACGCGCGCATAATACCATTGTCCGGTATAGCCGCGAATGTAGACGCCGCGCCTGGGGTCGGCGACCGCTTCGAGATAGTCGGCCATCTCGCGGACCTTGGCTTCGGGCGAGGCCGGGGGATCGAGGGCAAGCGCGGGCGCGGGCGCGAGCAGGGCCCCCAGGATCAGATATCGTCCCATCATATCGAGCCTCCATCCTGTTTGGCAGGCTATGCCGGTTCAGCGCTTAACGCCACCTGACCTTCCCATTCCGACGCCAGGATCGAGAACAGCACGGTGTCGCGGACGTGGCCGGTCCAGGTGATCCGCTCGGCCCGGACCACGCCCTCGCGGACCGCGCCCAATTTCGCCATCGCGGCCTGGCTGCGCGCGTTGCGGGCATCGACGCGGAACTCGATCCGCCGGAAGCCGCAGTCGACGGCGCGCCCGATCATCAGATCCTTGACCTTGCGGTTCAGGCCGGTGCCGCGCATGTCCGGCACATAATAAGTATTGCCGATTTCGAGCACGCCGCGGTCGGGCTCGATCCCGATATAGCAGCTCATCCCGACCAGCCGGCCGCCGGCGAGGACCGCGAACCCCTGCCCGTGCGGCCGCGCCAGCAAGGCCTCGAAGCTCGCGTCGAAATGATCGGGGTCGTAGGAGATGGCGTAGATCGCCCAGATGTCGGGATCCTCGGCGCAGGCGGCCTTGAGCGCCTCGCGATGGGCTTCGGCGAGCGGCTCGAGCCGCACCTCGCCGCCGGCCATCGGCTCGCTGAGCCGCATCTCAGCTGATCCAGATGTCGGCGACTCCGACCACCTCCCAGCGGCCCTCGCGGCGCTCGAGCGCGTAGAGGCCGCCATTGCCGCACACCGAGCCGCAGGCATAAGCGAATTCGACGAAGGCCGCGTCCCCGGCAAAGGCCGGAGCGGACAGCGTCAGGGGCGCGCAATCACCGCTGGGGCCCTGCAGGCGGAGCGGGGCGGGCACCAAGGCGGCGTCGATCGCCGAGAGGGTGGGAGCCGCGACCGCCCGGCCGGCTTCCGCCCTCAGCGCATTCAGGCGATCGGCCAAAGCCGGCGCGAGCGGAAGCGGAAGCGCGACCGGCGCGGCCCGCTCGCGTCGGCGCTGGCGCCGTCCGGGCTGGGCCGGCTCGCGCGCGGGTCGCACCACGGCCGGCGCCTCGGGGGCGTGCCATTGGAAGCGGATTCGCACCGCATGTTGGGGCGTCATCGGATCGTCGGCGTCCGGCGGCGCCGGCGGCCCGGCGAGCGCGCCGACCACGCAGGTCTGCGCCCCGCCCTCCGGACCGCGCACCGAGGCCTGGTGCGCGAGCACCGAGGCGATGACGGCGCGCGCCTCGTCGGCGGGCGGCTGGGCGTTAGCCGGCGCCCCAGCCAGCGCCGCGCAAAGCAAGGCGGCTCTAATCCTCATGGGCGCCCAGATCCCGCGCCACCTTGGGCGCGCGCAACAGCTGGTCGATATGGCTGCCTTCGTCGAAGCTCTCGTCGAGGAGGAATTTGAGCTTGGCCGCATATTTGGTGTTCACGCGCCGCGCGACCTCGCTCTGCAGATAGGCGGTGTGGGTGCGAAGCGCCTTCAGCACGGCTTCGGCATTGGAACCGAGCAGCGGCATGACGAACGCGGTGGCGTGACGCAGATCGGGCGACATGCGGACCTCGGTGACCGACACCAGATGGCTCGCCAGCGTCTCATCGTGGACGTCGCCGCGCATGAGGATGGCGGAAAGCGCATGGCGGACCTGCTCGCCGACGCGAAGCAGGCGGACCGAGCGGCCCTCGGGGGTTTCGGTTTGGCGCGCCATCGACAATTACAGCGTCCGCTCGCGCTCCTCGACCTCGTAGGTTTCGAGGAAGTCGCCCGCCTTGATGTCGGTATGGCCTTCGAACGTGACGCCGCATTCGAGGCCGGCGCGGACCTCGGCGACGTCGTCCTTGAAGCGGCGCAGGGTCGCGATCGCGCCGTTGTAGATGATCACGTCGTCGCGCATGATGCGCGCCCTCAGCGCTTTCCGGATATAGCCCTCGGTGACGAGCAGCCCGGCCGCCTTGCCGTGCTTGCCCGCGGAGAAGACCTCGCGGACCTCGGCGCGGCCGACGACATTCTCGATCATCAGCGGGCCGAGCTCGCCCGCCATCGCCGCCTTCACCGCGTCGGTGAGATCGTAGATCACGTCATAATATTGCATGGCGACGCCGTCGCGCGCCGCGATCTCGCGCGCCTTGGCGTTGGCGCGGACGTTGAAGCCGATGATCGGCGCGCCC
>DASQFO010000120.1:0-2244 GCA_035633095.1 Allosphingosinicella sp.
CCAGGTTCACGGCGGCGTCGGCGTCGTGGAGCGCCGCGGCGACAGCGCCGGGATCGCCGATGTCCGCGCGGACGAACTGGGTCTGGCCGAGGCCGCCGAGCGGCTTGAGGAAATAAGCGCGGCGCGGGTCGCGCTCGGCGATCCGGACGCGGGCACCGCTCTTCAACAGGGCCTGCGCGACATAGCGGCCGACGAAGCCGCCGCCGCCGAACAGGGTGATGAGCCGGTCGGTCTTTACCGTCATTCGGGTCCCCTAAACCCAAAAGAGCCCACCCCTCAATCCCCTCCCGCAAGCGGGAGGGGAGGCGGAGCCGCGCGTTGACAAGCCTCGGGGCGAAACGCAATGGCGCGCCATGGCTTTGGGCAACGGCAATGGCGGGCATGAGGGCGCGGTGCGCGATCCGGAGACGGACCGGGCGCGGCTTCGCGCGGTCCACGGCGCGCTGACCTCGGGCGACATCGCGGCCGCGGGAAAGATGGCCGAGGATGCGCTGGCGGACGGCATCGACCATGTCATCGTGCTGAGCCTCGTCGCCGGGCGGCGCGAGGAGGAGGGGCGGCTCGACGAGGCGCTGGCGCTCCTGCGGCGCGCCAAGGCGGCGGCGCCCGACGCGGCCGGCATCCTCAACCAGGTCGGCCTGTGTCTGATCCGGATGGAGCGGTGGGACGAGGCCGTCGCCGAGTTCGGCGAGGCGCTGGCGCGCGATTCGGGTTTCGCCCCGGCGCTCGCCAACCGCGCGACGGCGCAGATGGCCTTGGGACGGCTCGATCGGGCGCACGGCGATTTCGAGGCCGCGGCCGCGATCGATCCCGCCAACCTCGTCGCGGTGAACGGGCTCGCCGCGCTGGCGCTCCGGCGCGGCGACACCGTTGAGGCGCGGGCGCTCGCCGCGCGGGTCCTTGCCCGCGAGCCGGGCTTTCCCGAAGCGGTGATGACGCGCGCCGGCGCCGATCTGGCGGACGGCCTCGCCGAGCCGGCGCAAGCGGCGTTGCGCGGGCTGATCGGCGACACCAGGCTCGGCGCGCTCGACCGGGCGCTCGCTCACGGCCTGCTCGGCGACGCGCTCGACGCCGAGGGGCGCTTCGCCGATGCTTTCGACGCCTGGCGCACCTGCAACGCGCTCCAGCAGCGCCACTACGAGGCCGCCTATGGCGGCCGGGCGGGGACGCTCGCGCTGGTGCGGGAGCTGACCGCCGCGCTCGCGGGAAGGCGCATCCCCGCCGCCTGGGGCCATGGCGACCGCAGCCCGGCCAAAGGCCATGTCTTCGTCGTCGGCTTTCCCCGGCCGGGCACCACCCCGATCGAGCGGATGCTCGAGGGGCATCCCGAGATCGTGACGCTGGCGGACAAGGAGTGCCTGATCGATTCCGCGCGCGCCTGGATGGGGCATAAAGGGGCGTTCGAGGCCTTTTGCGACGCCTCCGACGACGCGCTCGAAACCTACCGCGCCGCCTATTGGAAACGGGTCGGCGAAGAAGGCGTGGCTTCGGCGGGGCGCGTGTTCGTCGACCGGCATCCTTTCAACGCCTTCAAGCTGCCGCTGATCGCGCGGCTGTTTCCGGCGGCGCGGGTTCTCTTCGTGCGCGATGATCCGCGCGACATCGTCCTTTCCTGCTTCCGCCACCGCCTGCAGATGTCCGGTCCGGCCTACCAGCTGCTGACCCTCGAGGGCGCGGCGGACGTTATTGCGGCGACGATGCTGCTGGCCGAGGCGAGCGAAAAGGCGTTCGCGCTCTACCTGCACGACGTGGTGAGCGCTGCGGTCCTCGCCGATTTCGACGGCGAAGCGAAGGCGGTCTGCGACCATATCGGCGTTGCACGGCCGGCGGACGGGCTTGTCGCCGGAGCGGCCGGCACCGACGCCGAAGGCGCCGGCAGGTGGCGCGACTATGAGGCGCAGCTGGCGCCGGTCCTGCCGGTCCTCGCGCCGTGGCTGGAGCCTTTCACGGCCGGCTGAGCGCGCGCGTTGACAAGCACTCCACCCATGCCTAGGTCGCGCGGCCTACCTGTTGTTTTGTTCTCTGGGCCCAGATGGCGGAATTGGTAGACGCACCAGCTTCAGGTGCTGGCGCTCGCAAGGGCGTGGAGGTTCGAGTCCTCTTCTGGGCACCATTTTTCTGCTCGCCGATATTCGGTAACGTCTGGCAAAACCCCTGAAAATCTGCTAAAAATCGCTCCGATCTGTTCGGAAGCGTTCGCCCGCGTTCGCCCAAAATCGGCGGTTGGTGGGGGCCTTTCTGGGG
>DASQFO010000121.1:0-4237 GCA_035633095.1 Allosphingosinicella sp.
ATGTAGGCGAAGCTCGTGCAGAACAGGGCCAGCGCGATCAAAGCGGCCCACGCTTCGAGCGATGGCGGCGGGGCGAGCCAAAGCGGCTCGAAGATCAGCACAAGCGGCAGCATCACGATCGCGGCGGCGGTGAGCTGGCCGGTCGAGACCGCGACGGGATCGACGCCCATGGCCCGGAAACGGCGGGCATAGACCCCGGCCAGCGCGTAGCACAGGGTCGCAGCGACACAGGCGAGCTGGGCGAGACCGCCGGTGCCGATGTCGCCGAGAATATCGGCGCCGATCATCACCGCGACGCCGGCGAAGCCGAGCAGCACGCCGGCGATCCTGGCCGGTGTCGCTTTCTCGTCGGCCGTGGCGAGGTGAGCGACGATGACGCCCCAGATCGGCGTCGTCGCGTTGAGGATCGAGGCGAGGCCGCCGTCAATCTCCTCTTGCGCCCAGGCGAACAGGACGAACGGGACGACGTTGTTGAGCAAGGCGAGGACCAGATAGGCGACCGCGGCGCCCGGCGGCATCGCCAGCCTTTCCCCCCGCGCCAGCAGGAAGACCCACAGGAACGCCGCCCCGATGGCGACGCGGACCAGCACCAGGGTGAGGGGCTGAACCGTGTCGAGCGCGACCTCGATGAAGAAGAAGGAGCCGCCCCACAGCACCGAGAGAAAGAGCAATATCGCCCAGTCCCGCCCGGTCATGGTCATTTGCCTGGTCATGGTCCGGCCCTAGCGGCGCGGGCCCAAGCGGGCCTCCCGGATCTTGCCGCCAATGTCAGTCCCGGAGCAATTCGTTGATGCCGGTTTTCGACCGGGTCCTGGCGTCTACGCGCTTGACGATGACCGCGCAGGCGAGGCTGGGGCCGCCGTCCTTCGCGGGCAATGTCCCAGGCACGACCACCGAGTAAGCGGGAACGCGACCGTAGAGGACTTCGCCCGAGGCGCGGTCGACGATCCTGGTCGAGGCTCCGATGAAGACGCCCATCGAGATCACCGCGCCTTCCTCGACGATCACGCCTTCGGCGACTTCGGAGCGGGCGCCGATGAAGCAATTGTCCTCGATGATCACCGGGCCGGCCTGGAGCGGCTCGAGCACGCCGCCGATGCCGGTGCCGCCCGAAATGTGGACGTTGGCGCCGATCTGGGCGCAGCTGCCCACGGTCGCCCAGGTGTCGACCATCGTCCCCTCGCCGACATAGGCGCCGATATTGACGAAGCTCGGCATCAGAACGGCGTTGCGGCCGATGTAGGCGCCGCGGCGGACGATCGCGCCGGGCACGGCGCGGAAGCCCGCGGCGCGGAAGCGGTTCTCGCCCCAGCCCTCGAACTTCGAGGGGATTTTGTCGTACCAGGCGGTGCCGCCCGGCCCCGGCATCGGCGCGTTGTCGTTGAGGCGGAAGGAGAGCAAAACCGCCTTCTTCAGCCATTGATTGACGACCCAGCCGTCCGCGCCTTTCTCGGCCACCCGGGCGGCGCCGTCGTCGAGCAGGCGGATCGCGGCCTCGACCGCGTCGCGAACCTCGCCCCGGGTCGACGTGCCGAGGCTCTCGCGCGTGTCCCAGGCGGCGTCGATCGCATGCTGAAGATCCGCCGTCATGCCACCTTCTCCCCCAGCACCCCGTCCAGCCAGCCGGCGATGTCGGTCGACCTGTAGTCGATGAAATCGGCCTCGGCGATATCGGGGCCTTGCTCCGAGCCGTTGTCGATCCACAAAGTGGTCATGCCGATCGCCTTGGCGGGCGCGAGGTTGCGGGCCATGTCGTCGGCGAAGAGCGCGCGCTCGGGATCGATCCCGTGCTGCGCGCAGATCGCCGCGTAACCCGACGGATCGGGCTTGGGCACATAGGCCATGGCGTGGATGTCGTGGAGCCCATCGAACGCATTGGCGAGGCCGAGCCGGTCGAGGACGCGGCGGGCATATTCCTCGCTCGCATTGGTGAAAACGAACTTGCGGCCCGGCAGCCGGTCGAGCGCCGCGACCAGGGCCGGATCGGCGGCGAGCCGGGCGAGATCGATATCGTGGACGAAAGCGAGGAACTCTCCCGGCTCGACGCCGTGCGACGCCATCAACCCGGCGAGCGTGGTGCCGTGGGCGTGGAAATAGCTTTTCTGCACGCGCCGCGCCTCCGCCGCATCGACGCCGAGCAGGCGCTGGATATATTCGCCCATGCGCCGGTCGATCAGCTCGAACAGGTTCGAGGACGCCGGATAAAGGCTGTTGTCGAGATCGAAAATCCAGGCGTCGATGCGGGCGAGATCGGCGTGCATGGCCTCGCCCCTAGGGCCTGTACCCATGACCGGCAATGGTCGTGATTGCCCGCAGGCGGCCGCTGGCAAGGAGCGCGGCGCAGTCGCGTAGTGGTACTACGCGCAAGCAAGCGACGCCGTCCAGCGGCCGCCTGCGGGCAACCTCTTCGGGGCGGGCGGCTTTTGGCGCAGGGCGGCGCGAAGCGGCTCAATCGCCCTCGCGCGCCGGAACCAGGATCAGGATGTCGAGATCGCGGTCCGGGCGCCAGTTGCGGCGGCGCATCTCGAAGCGGGTCGGGCTGATCCGGCGCACGCCTTGCCCGCAGAAGCTGACCAGGTTGCGCGGATCGCCCTTGTCGACGACCAGCCGGAAGTCGCCGATCGGGGAACGCCAATTGCCGCCGGTGGTGAGGATGTAGCTGATCCACTGCTCGGAGACGTTGACGGTGGCGGGGTCGCGCACTATGCGCCCGGCCGCGGCGAGGAACGCCGCGTCGGCGCAATAGCGGCGAATTTGATCGCGCATGTAATCGTGCTGCCTGAGTTCGGCATTGCCCAAGCCGGTGCTGACCGTGCCGCCGGTGCCCGGCGTGTAGCGATGCTCGACGACAAGGTCGCGCCCGGCGGGGAAAATCTGCTCCCAGTGCCAGGTCTCCTTCACCGTCCAGCGCGGGTCGTACTCGCGCCGGCCGGCGGCCGGATCGTCGAAGCCTTCGACCAGGCCGAGGCTCTCCAGCCGCCGGCCTTGCGCCGGGGTGAGCCGCCGCAGCGCCCGGCTCACCTCGGCCAAGACGCTCTCACCGACCGGCAGGATCGGAATGCCGAGGCCTCGCAGCAGCGCGCTGTGATCGACGCCGCGGGCCATCGCGCGGCGCTCCACCGCCATCCGCACCGGCCGGCCGTCGACGCGGGTCGAGAAGTCCGCCGGCCACGCGCGGTCGCCTTCCTCGGCGGTCGCGAGCACGCGATCGGGCATCGGAAAGGCGACGGTGATGCGGACGGGGCGGGCGGCGCGGTTGCGGAAGACGTAGCGGACGCGGACCTCGCGGGCCGAGACGTAGAGATCCTCCGACAGCATGTCGATATCGGCGTTGCGGGTGAGGACGAGGCCGCCCGCGCCGGTCGCCGCGGAGCTGTCATTGGCGAGCGCCGGCCCGGCCGCGCCGAGGAACAGAGCCGCTGCGATGAGTCTCATCCGCCCCTCCCTCGCCGATCAGACGGTGAAGCTCTCGCCGCAGCCGCAGGCGCCCTTGGCGTTGGGATTTTCGAAGGTGAAGCCGGCCGCGAAATCGTCCTCGACCCAGTCCATGGTCGAACCGACCAGATAGAGAACCGACGCGCCGTCGATGTAGAAGGCGCCGCCGGGCGTTGCGATCTTCTCGTCGAAGGGCTGCTCTTCGGTGACGTAATCGACCGAATAAGCCAGGCCCGAGCAGCCGCGGCGCGGCGTCGACAGCTTGACGCCGAGCGCGCCCTCCGGCGCCTTCGCCATCAGCTCGGCGACGCGCGCTTCGGCCGCTTGCGTCAGGGTGACGGCGGCGCGGCGGATGCGGGTCTTGGTCTCGGCCATCACAACATTCCCAGTTCGAGCCTGGCTTCGTCGGTCATCTTTTGCGGATCCCATGGCGGATCCCAGACCAATTCGACCTCGGCGTCGCCGATGCCGGGCACCGCGCCGACCCGGAGCTCGACCTCGCCCGGCATCGATTCGGCGACCGGGCAGTGCGGCGTGGTCAGGGTCATCTTGACCCTGGCGTGATGCTCGGGCGTGATCTCGACGTCGTAGATGAGGCCGAGATCGTAAATGTTGACCGGGATTTCGGGGTCGTAAATGTCCTTGAGCGCTTCGATCACCGCCTCGTAAAGGTCGCCGCCCGGCTCGGCGTGGACGGGCTCGGCAGGCTTTTGGGAGAGGAAACCTTCGAGATAGTCGCGCTTGCGTTCGAAGGTCTCCACAACGTCGGAGACGCGCGCCTTCGGCGGGGGCGCGACGCCCT
>DASQFO010000122.1:0-3005 GCA_035633095.1 Allosphingosinicella sp.
GCATCCCTGGTGTTCATCGGCTACGGCCTGCATCTGCCCGAGGAGGGGCATGACGATTTCGCCGGCGTCGACCTTGCCGGCAAGGTCGCGGTGGTGATCGGGGGCGGGCCGGCCGCGCTTTCGGGCGCGCTCAAATCGCACGCCCGCGCCGAGCGGGCGCGGCTGCTGGCCGAGCGCGGCGCCGTCGGCATGATCCAGCTCGCCAGCTCAGGCGAGCGCGAACGGCCCTGGGCAAGCCAGACGCGGCAGGCCGCGCTGCCGGGCATGTATCCGCGCGCGCCGGCGCTTCGCCGGATTCGCGCGCCTTTCGTCCTTGCCATTTTCAATCCCGACGAGGCCGGGCGGCTGTTCGCCGGATCCGGGCACGATTATGCCGAGCTCGCGGCGGCCGCCGACGCCTCGCGCGCCCTGCCGCACGTCGCCTTGCGGCCGCGCCTCACCGCGGCGATCGCGACCGAAAGCCGGCCCGTCGTCACCCGCAACGTCGTCGCCCGCCTGGCCGGCCGCGATCCGCGCCTGGCCGGCGAGCATGTCGTGCTGAGCGCGCATCTCGACGGCCTTGGCATCGGCCCGCCGGTCGATGGCGACGAAATCTATAACGGCGCGCTCGACAATGCCGCGGGCGTTGCCGCCTTGCTCGACATCGCCGAGCAGTTCCGCCGCCGGCGGATGCGGCCGCGCCGATCGATCCTGTTCGTGGCGGTGAGCGGCGAGGAGACCGGCCTCCTGGGCTCCTCGCATTTCGCGCAGGCGCTGACCGTCCCGCGCGCCTCGATCGTCGCCGATCTGAACTACGACATGGCGCTGCCGCTGTTTCCGTTGACCAGCGTCACCGTCCTCGGCGCCGAGGAGAGCAGCCTCGGCCTCGACGCGCGCGCGGTCGGCGCCGACATGGGCCTGTTGCTGGCGCCCGACCCGTTCCCGGAGCGCAATTCCTTCGTTCGCTCGGACCAATATTCGTTCATCGAGCGGGGCATTCCGTCAATCGCCTTCAGGTTCGGCTTTGCCGCGGGGACGCGCGAGGCGGAGATCGAACGAGCGTGGCGCGCGCGCCGCTATCACAGCCCGAGCGACGACATTGCGCAGACCGTGTTCCGCGCGGACGAGATCCGCCTCCACGACTTCATCGCCGCGCTGGCGCTCCGGATCGCCAATGCCGACGCCCGCCCGCGCTGGAACGACGACAGCTTCTTCCGCCGCTTCGCGAGGGATTGAGATGAGAATTGCCTGGTTGCTCCTTGCGCTCCTGCCCCTGGCGGCCGCCGGCGCGGCGCCGCCTTTGCTGCCGCCGGCGCAGAGCGAGGCGATAGGCGCCGAGGTTTCGGGTTCGGCGGCGCTGCGGACGGTCCGGACGCTGTCGCAGCACCATCGGATGCGCGGCTCCGAGGGCTATCGCGCAGCCGCCGAAGCGATCCGCGACCGGCTCGCCCAATACGGGCTTCAGGGGGTCGAGATCATCTCGCTCCCCGCCGACGGCAGGATCTTCTACGGCACCCAGCGCTCGCGGCCCGGCTGGAACGCGCGCTTCGCCGAGCTTTGGGAGGGCAATTTGCGGATCGCGTCCTGGGCCGAGCAGCCGATCAGCCTGGCGCAGGACAGCGTCTCGGGGCGCGCCGACGCCGACCTTATCGATATCGGCGCGGGGACGGCCGAGAGCGACTATGCCGGCAAGGAGCTGCGCGGCCGGCTGGTGCTGACCTCCTCGCAGCCGAGCGCGGTCGCCGAGATGGCGGTCGGGCGCCACGGCGCCGCCGGCATCGTCTCGTGGGCGCAGAACCAGCGCACCGCCTGGTGGGGCGAGGACGAAAGCCTGGTCCGCTGGGGCCATCTCGACAGCTTTGCCGCGCACCCGACCTTCGCCTTCATGGTCTCGCCGGCCCGCGCGCGGGAGTGGCAGGAGCGGCTGCGGCGGGGCGAGACGGTGCGGCTCAGGGCCGAGGTCGACGCCGGGCAAGCCCCAAGCGCCTATCTGATCCCGACCGCGATCATCCCGGGGCGACGGCGCGACCGCGAGATCGTCTATTCCTGCCATCTCGACCATCCCTCGCCCGGCGCCAACGACAATGCCTCGGGCTGCGCCGGCATTCTCGAGATCGCGCGCACGCTCCAGCGGCTGATCCGCGCCGGGGCGTTACCCCAGCCCGAACGCACAATCCGCTTCATCTGGCCGGCCGAGATCGAAGGGACGATCGCGCTGTTGAACGCGCGGCCCGAATTCGCCCGGCGGACGCTGGCGACGATCCATCTCGACATGATCGGCGGCAATAGCGAGATCACGAAGTCGGTGCTGCGCGTCCACGGCTCGCCGCCGAGCCTGCCGAGCTTCGTTTCCGAGGTCGGCTTCACCTTCGCGCGCTATGTGAACGCGCAGTCGCTGCTGTTCGCCGACACCGGGGCCGCCGACCTGCCGCTGGTCGATCCCAACGGCGAGCGCCGCGCGCTGCAGGCCGAAATCGGCGGTTTCAACGAAGGCAGCGACCACCAGGTCTGGGCGGAAGGGAGCTGGCGGGTGCCGGTGATCTACATCGCCGACTGGCCCGACCGCTACATCCACACCCAGCGCGACCTCCCCGACAATCTCGACACCACCAAGATGCGGCGCGCGATCTTCATCGCGGCCGCCTCGGGCTATTTTCTGGCGAGCGCCGGGTCGCCTGAAACCGTCATGCCGGCCGTTGAGATTGGCATTCTCGAGCGCTCGGCCGCAACCCAGCGGCGCGTGGAGGCCCTGAGCGCCATGGGTGCGGACCAGCGCGACGTCGCCGCGGCCCTGGCACGCCACGATTCGCGGTCCGCTACCGAGGTCGTCCGGTCGGTCGACCGGTTCTGGCCCGATGCCCGGTCGGGGGGGTCGCCCGATGCCCCTGATTCGGCTGAGCCCCTGGTGCGTTCTGGACCGGTCTACCGCCGCATCCGCCGGGAGGGACCGATGAACGGCTTCGGCTATAGCTGGTTCGACGACCGTCTCACCCGCGCGGGCCTGACCCGGCCCCGGCTGCTGGCAC
>DASQFO010000123.1:0-8414 GCA_035633095.1 Allosphingosinicella sp.
CCCAAGGATGCCGGCGACCACGGCGAGCGAGCCGGGCTGGTTCTTGATGACGATGGCAAGGCGCGCCGCCCCGCCGTCCGCCTTGTCGCCCCAGGCGAGATCGACCCAGTCGGCGTCGACGCCGTCGGCGAGGCTGTCGCAGCCGATGACGTGGACCTCGATCCCCTCGCCCTCGCGCCTCAGGCCGACGATCCGGTCGCCCGGAATCGGGTGGCAGCATTCGGCGAGCTGGAACGCCACGCCGGGCGTCAGCCCCTTGATCGAGATGGCGGTGCGCTGCGGCGGCGGCTTGACTCCCTGCTTCGTCGCCGAGCCCGGCATCAGCGATTCCATGACCGCTGCATCGTCGATCCGCTTCAACGCGATCGCCTCCATCAGCGCTTCGTCATTGGGCAGATGCAGCCGCCTCAGCGCCTCCGCGATCGCCTCCCAGCCCAAAGGGGCGGGCAGGCGCTGGACGATCTCGTCGAAAATCTTGCGGCCCAGCGCGACCGTCTCCTCGCGCTCCTTCGATTTCACCCAGCGGCGGATTTTGGCCCGCGCCTTGCCGGTGACGACGTAGGAGAGCCAGGCGGGCTGGGGATGCTGCGCCTTGGAGACGAGGATCTCGACCTGGTCGCCATTGTCGAGCGGGGTCCGCAGCGGCATCACCCGGCCGTTGATCTTCGATCCGACCGTCTGGTCGCCGAGATCGGTGTGGACCGCATAAGCGAAGTCGACCGGAGTCGCCCCCTTCGGCAGCTGGATCAGCTCGCCCTTGGGGGTGAAGGCGAAGATCCGGTCCTGGTACATCGCCATGCGGGTATGCTCGAGCAGCTCCTCGGCGCTGCCGGCATGTTCGAGGATTTCGACCAGATCGGTGATCCACGGATGGTCGGAGCTCGCCTCGACCACGCCCTCCTTATAGGCCCAGTGCGCGGCGAGGCCGTGCTCGGCCTGGGCGTGCATTTCCCTGGTGCGGATCTGGATTTCGATCCGCATCTGCTCGTCGTGAATGATGGTGGTATGTATGGATCGATAGCCATTGCGCTTGGGCGTCGAGATGAAGTCCTTGAACCGGCCCGGCACCACCGGCCAGCGCTCGTGGATCAGGCCCAGCGTCCGATAGCATTCCTCGACCGAGCCGACGACGGCGCGGAACGCCATGACGTCCGAGAGCTGCTCGAAGCTGACGTGCCGTTCGGCCATCTTGCGCCAGATCGAAAAGGGATGCTTGGCACGCCCCTGGACCTCGGCCTCGACGCCATTGGCTTCGAGATGCGCCTTGATGCCGCGGCCGATCCGCTGGATGAGGTCGCCGCCGCCGCCCTTGTCGAGCCGCTCGAGCCGCTTCGTGATCGATTCGTAGGCGTCGGGCTCGAGCTCTCGAAATGCGAGCGTCTGCATCTCGGTCATGAACTCGTACATGCCGATGCGCTCCGCCAGCGGGGCGTAGATATCCATCGTCTCGCGCGCGATGCGCCGGCGCTTCTCGGGATCCTTCAGATGGTGGAGGGTGCGCATGTTGTGGAGGCGGTCGGCGAGCTTGACCAGGAGCACCCGAATGTCGTCGGACATGGCGAGCAGGAATTTCCGCAGATTCTCGGCGGCGCGCTGATTCTCGCTTTGCGCCTCGATCTTGGAGAGCTTGGTGACGCCATCGACGAGGCGGGCGACGTTCTTGCCGAACAGCTTCTTGATTTCGGCCGGTGTCGCCAGCGTGTCCTCGATCGTATCGTGGAGGATCGCGGTGACGATCGTCTCGTCGTCGAGATGAAGATCGGTCAGGATGCCGGCGACCTCGATCGGGTGGCTGTAATAAGGATCGCCCGAGGCGCGCTTCTGGCCGCCATGCTTCTGCATCGAGAAGACGTAGGCGCGGTTGATCAGCGCCTCATCGGCGTCCGGGTCGTAGCCCTTCACCTTTTCCACAAGTTCATATTGCCTCAGCACAGCGCCAAAATGGGGTGGGGCGGTGCGTCTATGCAACTAAAATGCGCTTTGCCGGCCGCGGCGCTGCGGTTTTCGAGTTCTCCGGCCGCCGAAAGCGTTGGGAACAGCAGCCTCGACTGTGTTAAGTAGCGTTTCGCAACTGAAAGGGTGGGCTCCCGGTGACTATGCGCAAAACAAGGGCAATCCGGCGGTCATGATCCGCCCCGACCATCACAAGGCGATCCTGGCGGAATGCGCGTTGCCGGCGGCGCTGGAGGCTGTCGGCGAGCGCTGGTCCTTCCTGATCCTGCGCGGCGCGTTCAACGGCCTCGCCCATTTCGAGGAGTTTCAGGCGACGCTGGGGATTGCCCGCAACATCCTGTCGAATCGGCTGGTCCGGCTGGTCGAGCACGGCATTTTGCGGCGCGAGCCCGATTCGGCCGATCGGCGCAAGGTCGCCTACCGGCTGACCGACAAGGGCCGGGCGCTGCTGCCGGCGCTGATCGCGCTGAGGCAGTGGGGCGAAAGCTGGATTTCCGGTATGCCCAGCAATCCCGTGCTGGTCGATCGGCAGAGCCGGCGCCCGGTGGCGCCGGTTGCGGTGCGCGCCGCGGACGGCCGCGCGCTGCAGCTCAACGAACTGGAATGGCTCGACCGGGCGGAATTGCCCGCGAACGTCCGCGACTGAGCTTCAGGCTATCAGGGGCTGCTTGGCCCGCCGCCGCCCGAAACCGCCGCCACGCCGATCAGCACGACCAGGATGACGCCGAGGATGACCGCGAGCGAACCGTCGTCGTCGTCGTCCTCATCTTCCTGCAAATAGCTGGCGCCGATCGTTGGCGCCGCCGCGCGCGCGACGCTCAGCGAAGTTGCCGCGTTGGCGGCAACCGGCGCCAATGCCAAACCGGCCGCGGCCAGCATCATGGTCAGACTGCTTGATTTCACACTTGCCTCCCTAACAAAGCAGTCGCCCCTTTATGTTTCGCAGGGCAAGCTGCGAGAATCATCCTGCACAGCACTACCTCACTTCTAGCGCCCGTGTCGAGTCGGCGCGAAATCGCCCAGATCAACCGTCGTAATCGGCGCCCGCATTGTTGTTGCGCTGGGGCGCCGCGGCGGTGAGCCGCAGGGCCTCGGCCGAGGCGCTCAGCGAGCCGACCTCGTCGGCGACGTCGTCCTCGTCGACCTGGACGCGCTGCAAGCTGCCGATCAAGGCCTCTTCGAGCTCCTTGGGCTTGACCGACTGCTCGGCCACTTCGCGCAGGGCGACGACCGGGTTCTTGTCGCGGTCGCGGTCGATGGTGAGCTCCGCGCCCCCTGAAATCTGCCGCGCGCGCTGCGCCGACAGGAGGACCAGTTCGAAACGGTTCGGGATCTTGTCGACACAATCTTCGACGGTTACGCGCGCCATGCGGCAGCTCCACTCAATATCGGGGGTATTGGAAGGTGCGGGGAGGTAAGGTCGCCGCCGCGAAAAGTCAACGATTCTGCGCTCCGGCGGTCACACCCGCATCGGCATCAGCACGTAGAGCGCGGCCGCCTTGTCGTTCTCGCGGAGGAGGGTGGGGGCGGCGGCGTCGGCGAGGTGAACCTCCATTATGTCGCCTTCGATCTGGCCCAGGATATCGAGCAGGTAGCGGGCGTTGAAGCCGATCTCGATGCCGTCGGCACCGTAATCGGCGGGGATTTCCTCCGACGCGGTGCCGTTTTCCGGCGATGTCACCGAAAGCGTCACCCGGTCGCGGTCGAGCGACATCTTGACCGCGCGGGTGCGCTCGCTGGCGATGGTCGAGACCCGGTCGACCGCCTCCTCGAGGCTGCGCGGATCGAGCTTCAGCAGCTTGTCGTTGGCGGTCGGGATGACCCGGCTGTAATCGGGGAAGGTGCCGTCGATCAGCTTCGAGGTGAGGACGGCATTGCCGAGACCGAAGCGGATCTTGGATTCGGACAAGCTTGCCTGGACGGTGCCGTCGAGCTCGTCGAGCAGCTTCCTCAGTTCGGCGACGCATTTGCGCGGGATGATGACGCCGGGCATGCCCTGCGCGCCCTCGGGCCGCGGCACCGTGACCCGCGCCAGCCGGTGGCCGTCGGTCGCCGCCGCCTTCAGGACCGGCTGCGCCTCGTCTGACACGTGCAGGTAGATGCCGTTCAAATAATAGCGCGTCTCCTCGGTCGAGATCGCGAAACGGGTCTTGTCGATGATCTGGCGGAGCGTCGCCGCCGGCAGCTCGAATGCGGTCGGCAGGTCGCCCTCGGCGATCACCGGGAAATCGTCGCGCGGCAGAGTCGACAAGGTGAAGCGGGCGCGGCCGGCATTGACCTGCATCCGGCCCTCGGCCGCGATCAGCTCGACCTGGGACCCTTCGGGAAGCTTGCGCACGATGTCGAACAGGGTGTGCGCCGGAACCGTGGTGGCACCCGGATCGGTGACGTTGGCCTCGAGCGTTTCGTTGATCTGAAGGTCGAGGTCGGTCGCCATCAGCCTGAGGCTGCCGTCCTCCTCGACCTCGATGAGAACGTTCGACAGGATCGGGATGGTGTTCCTGCGCTCGACCACGCTATGGACGTGGCCCAGGCCCTTGAGAAGCGTAGCCCGTTCGATCGTCGCCTTCATCGATTACCCCTGCTTGCGCGCATGTACGGTGAGTTGGAGAAAAGGTTATAGCGACCGATACAAACCCCGCCAGTGGATTGTCCAAGAAAAAGGGCCGGAGCATGTGGCCGCGACGGGAATTTTGTTGCCATTCCGCCGCGCGCGGGGCGATGTGCGCGCGATGAGGAGGTGGCGACCCTTGCTTTTGGCGGCGCTCGGCGCGGCGGCGGTGCCGGCCGCGGCGCAGCCCCGCTCGCTCGGCATATTCTCGACCTGGGGCGCGTTTCGCGACGGCGCGCGCTGCTATGCCATCACCGAACCCTATGCATCGCCCGCGCCGAGGGGCTGGCGGCCCTTCGCCTCGATCGGTCACTGGCCGGCGCGCGGACCGGGCGGACAGCTCCACGTCCGCCTCAGCCGGGAGAAGCGGGAGGGATCGGCGGTGCTGATCCGGATCGACGGGCGCAGCTTCCAGCTCGTCGGCGGCGGGCGCGACGCCTGGGCGCCCGATCGGGAGGCCGACGCCGAGATCCAGGCGGCGATGCGCAGCGGCATCGAGCTCGCCGTCGAGACACGATCGACCGACGGCGCCCCGGTCCGCGACCAATACCGGCTGCGCGGCGCCGCGACCGCGATGGACGCCGCCGCGATCGCCTGCCCGCGCCGCCGCTAGAAAAGCAGGCTATAAGCCCTTACATCGCCGGCTCATGACAGCGGCGATGCCCATTCCCGGTCATATCGATCCGGTTCTCGTCCCGCGCCCCCGGGCTGCGGACGATGGCGCGCCGGTCAATCTGATCGGCCTCGCCAAGGCCGAGATCCGCGCCGCGCTCGCCGCCGCCGGGCTCGACGAGCGCCAGGCGAGGCTCCGCGCCAAGCAGCTCTGGCACCAGATCTACAATCGCGGCGCCACCGGCTTTGCCGCGATGAGCGACATCGCCAAGCCGCAGCGGGCCTGGCTCGCCGAGCGCTTCGAGATCGCCCGCCCGGAGGTGGTGACCGAGCTCAACTCGACCGACGGCACCCGCAAATGGCTCTTGCGCACCCCCGACGGCCACGATTTCGAGATGGTGTTCATCCCCGACGCCGACCGCGGCACGCTCTGCGTTTCCAGCCAGGTCGGCTGCACTTTGAACTGCCGCTTCTGTTACACCGGGACGATGCGGCTGGTCCGCAACCTGACCGCCGGCGAGATCGTCGGCCAGGTCATGCTGGCCCGCGACAGTCTCGGTGAATGGCCTTCCCAGCCGGAAGGGAGGATGCTCTCCAACATCGTGATGATGGGCATGGGCGAGCCGCTCTACAATTTCGACAATGTCCGCGACGCGCTCAAGATCGTGATGGACGGCGACGGGCTCGGCCTGTCGCGCCGGCGGATCACCCTTTCCACCTCGGGCGTGGTGCCGATGATGGCCCGCGCCGGCGAGGAGATCGGCGTCAACCTCGCCGTCTCGCTCCATGCGGTGCGCAAGGAGGTCCGCGACGAGATCGTTCCCCTGAACAGGAAGTTCGGCATCGAGGCGCTGCTCGAGGCCTGCGCCGCCTATCCCGGCGCCAACAACGCCCGGCGCATCACCTTCGAATATGTGATGCTGAAGGACAAGAACGACAGTGACGAGGATGCCCGCGAGCTGGTCCGGCTGCTCAGGAAGTACAAGCTCCCGGCCAAGGTGAACCTGATCCCGTTCAACCCCTGGCCCGGCGCGAATTACGAATGTTCGGACGAGGAGCGCATCCGCCGCTTCTCCGAGATAATCTTCGACGCCGGCATCTCGGCCCCGATCCGCCGCCCGCGCGGGCGCGACATCATGGCCGCCTGCGGGCAGTTGAAATCAACCGCCGAGAAAAAGAGCCGCGCCGATCTGGACCGGATTGCCGCCGAGAAAACGGCCGCGCTCGCCTAGAATCCCGAGAAGGTCGCGAAGCTCTCCAGCGGCTCGCGTTCCGTGCGCCAGCCGTTGATCGGGTGATCCTCGTCTGCGTAGCCCAGCGCCATGCCGCAATAGAAGATCCGGTCCTCGGGCAAGTTCAGAGATTCCCCCACCGTCTTGTGGACCAGCGCCCAGGCTTCCTGCGCGCAGGTGGCGAGGCCGCGCTCGCCGGCGAGCAGCATGATGTTCTGCATGAACATGCCCAGATGCGCCCATTGCGGCAGGCCGAAGCTCCTCGGGATCGAGAAGAACAGCCCGACGGGCGCGCCGAACAGCTCGTAATTTTTGGCGAACTGCCCAAGCCGGGCCAGGCGATGCTCGCGCGGAATCCCGATCGCCGCGTAGAGCTGCTCGCCCGAGGCGTGACGCCGGCTCCGCCACGGCTCGCCGAGCGCCGGCGGATAGACGGGGAATTCGGTCCCCTCGCCCGCCGGGCCGGCGGCGAAGCCGGCGCGGACCCGCCGCTTGAGATCGGCGAGCGCCGCGCCGGCCAGCACATCGACATGCCAGGGCTGGAGGTTGCCTCCCGACGGCGCGCGGGCGGCGGTTTCGAGGATTTCCGCGATCGTCGCGCGATCGACCGGCCGGTCGAGAAAGGCCCGCACCGAGCGCCGCGCCAGCACCGTTTCCGTCACGCTCGCCATCGCCTTTTCTCCTCTTGCCCCCACTCGTTCCGGCCTTATTGTGCGCCGCCATGTGGCTCCTCGACAAACTGCTCCGCAAGCTCATCAAGAAGGGTGAGCTCATCGTCGTCAACCATGACGGCAAGGAATATCGCTACGGCGCTCCCGATCCCCTCTACGCCCCGGTCCGCGTCCGGCTCACCGACCGCAAGGCGGCCTGGGACATCGCCAAGGACCCGCGGCTCGGCGCCGGCGAGACCTATATGGACGGCCGGCTGATCGCCGTGGAGCCGAGCGACATTCGCGACCTCGCCCTCCTCGTCCGCTACAACGCCCCTTTCGAGGATTCGGGCGGGATCAAGGCCAAGGGCCCGATCACGCTCACCGCCAATTTCATCACCGGCAAGCTCGACCAGATCAACTGGAAGAGCCGCTCGCGCCGCAACGCCGAGCATACCTACAATCTGACCCGGCGGCTCTACGAGCTCTTCCTCGACGAGGACCGCCAATATACCTGCGCCTATTTCCGCGACCCCAAGGACAGCCTCGAGCAGGCCCAGCTCGATAAGAAGGCGCACATCGCCGCCAAGCTGAACCTCAAGCCCGGCATGAAGGTGCTCGACATCGGCTGCGGCTGGGGCGGGCTCGCGCTCTACCTCCACCGCCATTACGACGTCGATGTGCTCGGCATCGCGCTGGCGCCCGACCAGATCGAATATTCCAACGAGCGCGCCAGGGAGCTTGGCGTCTCCGATCGGGTGAAGTTCGAATTGCTCGATTATCGCGACGTCGAAGGGCAGTTCGACCGGATCACCAGCGTCGGCCTGATCGAGCATCTGGGCACCCCGCACCATCCGGGCTTCTTCGCCAAGACCTATGAGCTGCTGAAGCCCGACGGAGTGATGTTCTCGCACTGCTGCGGCCGGATGGGCCCGCCGGGGCTGACCGACAAATGGACGCGCAAGTACATCTTCCCGGGCGGCTACATCCCCGCGCTGTCCGAGCTGGTCAGCCAGGCCGAGCAGCATTGCCTGATCGTCACCGACGTCGAGGCGGTGCGCTACCATTATGCGCTGACGCTGGAGGAATGGTATTATCGCACGATGGCGCATCAGGGGGAGATCACCGCCCTCTACGACGGGCGCTTCTTCCGCATGTGGCAATTCTATTTGGCCGGCGCCGAGGCCGCGTTCCGCTATGGCGGCCTCGTCAACTGGCAGCTGCAATATGTGAAGCGCCGCGACGCCATCCCGATGACCTGGGACTATATGTACGAGGAAGAGCGGCGCCTGCATGCGCTCGAGGACGCGCCCGAATGGCATCTCAGCCGAGCCGCGGAGTGACACGCGGCCCCGG
>DASQFO010000124.1:0-1787 GCA_035633095.1 Allosphingosinicella sp.
CGGCGGGCAGGAGGCGCAGCTCGCGCGCCTGGGCAAGCACAAGACCGGCAAGTGCTGCCTCTACATCAAGAAGCTGAGCGACGTGGACGAGGCCGTGCTCGAAGAGCTAACCGCAGGGGCGCTCGCCTATATGGACGAGAAATATCCGCGCTAACGGGCGCAGCCTTTTTCGGCGGAGCGAAAGCGGGCCGCGACGAATCCCACTTGCATCCTGCCACGGATGTGGCATGCTACAGATGTAGCAGGCGAGGTGGCATGATCGATTCTCTTCCCAGACGTGAACGCGAGATCTTCGAGCTTCTGTGCAGCGCCGGCGAGGCGACCGCCGCCGAGATCCGCGCCGCGATGAAGGATCCCCCCTCTTATTCGGCGGTGCGGACCTTGTTGGCGCGGCTCGAGGCGCGCGGCGTGGTCAGGCACCGAACCCAGGACCAGGCCTATGTCTACAAGAGCGTGAAGCAGCCGGCCAAGGTCCGCGAATCGGCGATGAACCAGATGGTCCGCACCTTCTTCGACGGATCGGCGGCGAGCGCCGCCACCGCCCTTCTGGGGCTCACCCGGAGCCTGTCCCGCGACGAAATCGACGCCCTGCAGCGGGCGATCGACCAAGCCAAGGAGCGTGAGTGATGGACGTCGCCTTCTTTGCCGAAATGGCCTGGAAATCCGCCTTGATCGCCGGCGCCGCTTTGGCCCTCGCTTATGTCCTTCGCTCGCGCGCCGCCGCCGACCGGGCGCTGGTGCTGAGGATCGGCGTCGCCATGCTGCTCCTCTTGCCGCTGATCGCGGTCGCGCTGCCGGTGCTGCCGATCGAGGCCTGGGCCGCGGCCGAGGCGCCGGCGGCCATGCCCGCTTATTATATCCCCGGGCCGGAGGTTCATCTTCCCGACCTTCCGAGCGCGGGGCTGCAGCCGGCCCCGCCGACCATCTGGGACGATCCCGCGCCGCTCGTCCTCCTCGCCTATCTGGGCGGGCTGGCGATGGTCGGCGGCCGGCTGCTCGCCGGCCTCGTCATGCTGCGCCGCTGGACCCGCGACGCGCGCGACGTGACCTGCCCCGAGTGGCTGGCGGCGTTCGAGCGCACCCGCTGGGACGCGGCCGACGGCGACAAGCTCAGGCTGATGGCGTCCGACGAGGTGCCCTCGCCGTTGAGCTGGGGTTTCCTGAGGCCGGTCATCCTGATCGATCCCGATACGCTGGCGCAGGCCGGCGAGGCCGACGCCATCCTCGCCCATGAAGTGGCGCATATCGCCCGACGCGACTGGGTGGCGCTGATGCTGACCCGGATCGCGGCCGCCTTGTTCTGGTTCAATCCAATCGTCTGGCTGCTCGAGCGCGAGATCGTCCAGCAGGCCGAGGAAGCGGCCGATTGCGCGGCCGCGGCGCATGTCGAGCCGGCGCGCTACGCGCAGACTTTGCTGAGCTGGGCGCAGGCCGGAATCCGCGCGCTTCCCGCCAACAGCATCGCCCCCAAAGGCAGCGCATTGGGCCGGCGGGTCAAGGCGATCCTCGACCGGCGGACGCGCGAGCGGCCGTCGGGCTCGGCGCTGACCGGGCTCGCGGTTCTGCTGTGCATAATCATCGCCGGGCCGGTCGCGGCGATGAAGCTGGTCGAGGCGGCCGCGCCCGACGCGCCCGAGGCGCCCGAGGCGCCGTCCGCTCCGGCTGCCCCCGGAGCCCCGGCGGCGCCCCAAGCGCCCGCGGCGCCGGCGCCGGCCGCCGCCATTCCCGATGTGCCGGAGGTCCCGGAAATCCCGGACGTGGCGCCGATCGTCAACGAGGCGCTGGCC
>DASQFO010000125.1:0-2764 GCA_035633095.1 Allosphingosinicella sp.
ACGCGCGGTCGGCCCGCACGACCGGCCGATGTATCAGATCGCCTTCGCGCCCGATCTGTTCGCGAGCCTGGTCCCCTGGCTGATGCTGAACCATGGTCGCTTGAGCATCCTCGTCCACCCAAATAGCGGTCGGCCGCGGCAGGACCATATCGAGGACCGGATCTGGATCGGCAAGGCGCTGCCCCTCGCCGATGAGGTGCTGCCCGAGCGCGAGGACGGGCCCGAGACCGCGGGCGCGCCGAATACGACCCCCAGCCTGCGGCCCTAAAGCCGACCGCGACTGTCGCGTTCCCGGCGTCGCGTCCCGAGCTTGGGTCAAAGCATCTGGTCCCGCTCCGGCTTTGCCCCTATCCCCCGCGCGACCGATCAGGGCCGGGGGATCTATGTTTCGCAAGCTTTACGACTGGATGCTGCGGATGGCGGGGCACCGGCACGCCATCCGCTACATGGCCGCGGTGTCGTTCGCCGAATCCTCGTTCTTTCCCATCCCGCCGGATGCGATGGTCGTGCCGATGATCCTGGCGCGGCGCGAACAGGCCTATTGGATCGCTGCGGTCTGTACGATCGCCTCGGTGCTCGGCGGCGTGCTGGGCTACGCGATCGGGTATTTCCTGTATGACAGCGTCGGGCTCTTCCTGGTCAATCTTTACGGCGCCCACGACGCCACGAGCGAGTTCCAGCTTTGGTACGACCGGTGGGGCGCCGCGGTGATCCTGATCAAGGGGTTCACCCCGATCCCGTTCAAGATCGTGACGATCGCCAGCGGCTTCTTCAAATATAATTTCGCCCTGTTCGTCCTGCTCGCGGCATTGACCCGGGGTGCCCGCTTCTTCCTGATCGCCTGGCTCCTCACGCGCTGGGGCGCGCCGATGCAGGCGTTCATCGAGCGGCGGATGAACCTGGTGGGGTGGACCTTGCTGGCGCTGCTCGCGGGCGGTTTTGCGATGGTGGCTTTGATCTGACCCAAGGGAGGCCGTGACATGGGATTGCTGGCTGCATCGGCTTTGGCGCTGGCCTTGGCGCAGGCCCCAATCGACGCGGCGGCCGCGTTCGAGCGGCTCAAGGCGCTGGCCGGGCAATGGCGCGGGCGGCGGCCCGACGGGCGCGCCATCGGCCTGACCTACCGGCTGACCGCCGGCGGCAGCGCCCTGGTCGAGACCTGGGCGCTGGGCCCGGGGCGCGAATCGCTCACCATCTACCACATGGACGGGCCCGAGCTCGTCGCCACCCATTATTGCCCGCAAGGCAACCAGCCGCGGCTCAGGATGGCGCGGGCGGCCGGGAGCCGCTTCGATTTCGCGTTCCAGGGCGCGACCGGGCTCGATCCCGGCGAAGCCTATCAGCACGATTTCCGGATCGAGATCGGCGCCGGCGGCGCGATCACGCGCTCGGAGACCTATGTGGAAGGCGAGGATGGGGCGAGCGAGACGATTACTTATGTGCGGGTGGGGGATTAAGCGGACTAAGCCCGCAATAATTTGTTCATGTCGGTGACGAAGAAGGCGGTCGACCAGCCGATCAGGAGGAAGCCGACCAGCCCCTCGAGCGCGCCGACGATGCGCCAGGCGACCGGGAAAGTGCTGTCGGGCTGGGCCAGCGTCGAATAAGCGGAAGCCGAATAGTACAAAGCCTCCTCCAAATCGGCGACCGCGCCGACCCAAAGGTAAAAGAGCCCGAACAGGCCGATCTCGATCATGTGCAGGCAAAACAGGAGCAAGGTCATGGCGCTCAGCAGCGCCATCGTCCGCGGATGGAGGCGGCCGGACTCCGAACGCGCGCGATCGAGGCCGAGCCAGTGCGCGATGCCGACCACGCCGGCGCCGTGAACCAGGGTCATCACCAGGACGAGGCCGGCCGCCGAAACGAGCTGGGTCAGCAAAGGATGCATTCGGGGTCTCCGGAGGGCGCGGTGGCGGGACCCTACAGGATGGGGAGTGGGGCGCAAGGCGGACGAGGGGGCGAGTGAGCGGGGTATGTCGCGGCAACGGGGGCGGGTGGCGCGACTCGGGCGCCGGCTGGGGATTCGCCGCCCTCGGAAAAAGGGCCGATTCGGGCCCTCGAAAATATTGTTTTCGCACGTGGCACGCGCAAATTGTTGGAATTGAAGTCCTATTCTTGCCGGCCCAAGGCTCGGGGCGCGCCGGACTTTTCCGCCGCACCTGTTGGAATTATCCAACATGGTAAAAAACGCTTGACAGCGTCACGCTGGTTTGGTACTCTTTTATCAAGCTCGAGAAATGTGTCCGGGCAAGATGGCCTCCGAAATCCAGGAGGCTTTTCATTCAGCAGAATTCGAGCAGCCACGCCGCTTCATGCGGCGCCGGCCGCTTGGTCATGTCGGGAGCAGGCGATGGCGGAGGAAAAGAAGATCACGGCAGGGCGGGAGCGGCCGCTGCAGGTGCGCAAGCGCCGGGAGGCGGGGTGGAATTGATGCTGGGTGAGAGAAGGGAGCCGCGGGTGCGGGCGCTGTTAGCGCCGCGCGGCGGACCTGCTTATAGCGCAGGTGCGGCGTAAGCCATTATTTACCGGTCGCTTTAACAACTGGTTGAGGAAGCGGGGCGTAGAAGCGGGCCATCAAGTCTTCGGACGAAGGGGTGCCTGCCATGAAAAGACTGCTGCTTTTGGGGACGATGCTGGCCTGGAGCGCCGGCGCGAACGCGCAGAATTCCGACCAGGAATGCACGCCGGAGGCGTCGCCGCTCATCGAGCGCGTCAACGTCGCCACGATGCGCCGGCCGATCGCGACCAGCGCGGTCGTCCAGAT
>DASQFO010000126.1:0-2599 GCA_035633095.1 Allosphingosinicella sp.
GACGGTGAATATTGGACGACTCCGGGGCGGCCGCGGCCACGGCCGGCGCGATCGTAATCGTCGCGATAGCCGGTGAGGAACGGCGCGCAGCGGGCGTCAGGATCCTCGCCGGGAGTGACGCGCCGGCTCGCCGCGCCCCGCTGGGCCTCGGCGGAAGCCGAACCGATCGGCGCGGGCGGGAGCCCGGTCAGGATCAAAGCGGTCAGTGAAATCATGCCGATCGTGCGCATTACATCCTCCTCGCCGGGTACGATGTGATAATATCACACGGGTCGGGCTGAACCGGGGATGAACTCGCTACGGCTCGCGCAAGGCCCGCTGCACCCGCATCCGGTCGATGAGCCCGAGCTGGTCCGACTGGAGCCGCGCGATCAGGCCGGGCTCGAGCCGGTAGAGCCGCTCGAGCAGCGCGCGGCGATCCTCGGGTCCGGCGGCCGCCAGCGCTCCGGCGATGGTCCGCTGGAACTCGCGTTTCTTCCACAATTGCTTGGCCTCGGCCTCGAACCCGTCGTGCAGGACGGTGCCGGTGAAGTCGGGCTGCTCGGCGAGCAGCAGCGCGGTGCGGACCGCGTCGGCGATGGTGCGGCCGGTCGCCGGATTGACGAAGCCGCCGCGCAGACCGAGCTTGGCGACCCGCGCCCCGCCTTGCCGCCAGAAGGCCGCGAAATCGCCGCCGACCGGCAATGGCCGCACCCGTGCGACGCTCGCCTCGGCGCGGCGCTTCTTCCAGCCGCGCGCGGCGAGGTAGGCGTCGAGCCGGGCGCCCGCCTGATCGTCGCTCTGGCCGCGCTCGGAAATGCAGACGTCGGCGACCAGCAGCCGCTCCTCGGACAAAGGCACGCACTGCATGAAGCGCAGGCCTCCGGCCTGGCCGACGGTCGCGTCGATCAGCACCGGGCGGTCGACCCGGTGCGGCGCGGCGAGGCGATAGGTGCGCTCGAGCCGCGCCTCGTAGAGGAGGTCCAGGCTCGAGAAGCTGGGGGCGCCGCGGGCGTCGATCGCCCCTTCCGCCTTGATCGTCTCGCCGCCGTCGAGGACGAGCGCGTCCTCGCGCACCGCGACCACTTTGACGCCGAGCCGGTATTGCTTGGGGGTCAGCGTTTCGACCATCGCGCGGTGGATGTCGGCGGCGGCGAAGCCCGCCCATTCGGCCTTGAGCTTGCGGCTGAAGCCGGGGAAGGCGACGTAGAAGCCCGGCCAGCGCTCGAGCGCCAGCGGCCCGATCAGTTCGGCGCCGTCCTGGCCCAATTCGGCGTCGGGGAAATTGTGGAAGCCCTCGCCTCCGAAGCGCTCGCTCTCCTCGACGATCAGCAACGGCACTTCGGGCCGCAGGCGCGCCATGGCAAGCGCGGCGAAGCAGGCGGCGAGCCCGCCGCCCGCAATCAAGATTCCGTCCCGCCTGCCCCGCGCCATAGTGCGGCCTGTAGCTCATTCGGCGGGGCGAGCGCCACGTCCGCGCCGCGGGAGCGTCATTTTGGGACTGTCGCCGGACGGGCGGTCGATGTTAAGCACAAAGCGTGAACGACGCGCGCAAGATCATCCATGTCGACATGGACGCCTTCTATGCGTCGGTCGAGCAGCGCGACAATCCGGCGCTCCGGGGCAAGCCCGTGGCGGTCGGGGGAGGCGTTCGCGGCGTGGTCACTGCGGCGAGCTACGAGGCGCGGCGCTACGGCGTCTATTCGGCCATGCCGTCGGTCACCGCCAGGCGCCGCTGCCCGGATCTTGTCTTCGTCAAGCCGCGCTTCGACGCCTATCGCGAGGTCTCGCTCCGGATCCGCGCCATCTTCGCCGATTACACGCCGCTCGTCGAACCGCTCAGCCTCGACGAAGCCTATCTCGACGTCACGCAGGACCTCAAGGGCATCGGCATCGCCACCACCATCGCCGAGGAGATCCGCGCGCGGATCCGCGCCGAGACCGGGCTGACGGCGTCGGCCGGCGTCTCCTACAACAAGTTCCTCGCCAAATTGGCCAGCGACCAGAACAAGCCCGACGGCCTCTGCGTGATCCCGCCGGCCAGAGGCGAGGCCTTCGTCGCCACGCTCCCGGTCAAGCGCTTCCACGGCATCGGCCCCAAGACCGCGCAGAAGATGGCGCGGCTCGGGATCGTCACCGGCGCCGATCTGCGCGCCCAGAGCCTCGCCTTCCTCAGCCACAATTTCGGCAGCTCGGGCGACTATTATTACAACCTCGCGCGCGGCATCTGCCACCGTCAGGTCAAGCCCAACCGCCCGTGGAAGTCGATCGGCGCCGAGGACACCTTCCTCGAGGACCTGACCGACGAGGCGGCGCTCTGCGCGGAGCTGGACCGGATCAGCCATACCGTCTGGCGCCGCATCGCCGAGAAGGAGATCAGCGGCCGGACGGTCACGCTCAAGGTCAAGTATCGGGATTTCCGCCTCTGTACCCGCGCCCGCAGCCTCGACCGCGCCGTCTCGGGACGCGAGGAATTCCTCGAGATCGGCTGCGCGCTGCTCCACAATCTGATGCCCGCCGCCAAGGGCATCCGCCTGCTCGGCCTGACCTTGTCGAACCTCAGCGAAGGTGCCGAGGCGGAGGATGCGCCGCGCGAGCTGGAGCTTCCTTTGCCCCTTGC
>DASQFO010000127.1:0-6665 GCA_035633095.1 Allosphingosinicella sp.
GATCGAAAGCGCAAGCCGCCAAGGCCTTTCCGTGCCCGAGCTCGCGGTGATCGGCGAGGGCGACAACCGCTTCGTCTTCGCGGTCGGACCTGACGGCCGCGCACGGCGGGTCGCGGTGCGGACCGGGGTCCGGATCGGCGGGCGGATCGAGGTTCTGCAAGGGCTGAGGCCGGGGCAGCGCATCGTCACCGAAGGCATCGTCAAGGTCGCCGACGGCATGCAGGTGCGGCTGGCGGGCGCGAGGGGCGGCGGTCGGCCGGAACGCCGGAAGGGCCCCTAGCGGCATGAAGCTCTCCGACCTTTCGGTGAAGCGGCCGGTTTTCGCGGCGGTGGTCGCGATGCTGGCGGCGGTCGTCGGCCTGATCGGCTTCTTCAACTTGTCGGTGCGCGAATATCCCGACGTCGATCCGCCGATCGTCTCGGTCGAGACGCGCTATATCGGCGCGGCGGCGAGCGTGGTCGAATCGCGGATCACCCAGGTGCTCGAAGAGCAGCTCGCGGGCCTCGAGGGGCTGCAGACGATCACTTCGCGCTCGCGCGACGGCCAATCCGACATCTCGATCGAGTTCGCGCCGGGCCGCAACGTCGATTCGGCCGCCAACGACGTTCGCGACCGGGTCGGCGCCGCGGCCGGCAATCTGCCCACCGAGGTCGAGCCGCCGGTGGTGCGCAAGGTCGACGCCGACGCCGCGCCGATCATGTTCCTGGTCGTCTCCAAGCCCGGCTGGTCGCGGCTGCAGCTCTCCGACTGGGTCGACCGCAACCTCGTCGACCGCTTCTCCTCGATCGACGGCGTCGCCCGGGTCTTCATCGGCGGCGAGGCGCGGCCGGCGATGCGAATCTGGATCCGGCCCGAGCGGCTGGCCGGCTTCGGCCTCACCCCCGCCGATATCGAGGCGGCGCTCCGGACCCAGAATGTCGAGCTCCCCGCCGGGCGCCTCGAATCGGCGCAGCAGAACGTGACCCTGAGGGTCGAGCGCCCGTTCGCGACGCCCGAGCAGTTCCGCAGCCTCATCGTCGGGCGCGGCGGCAACGGCTATCTGGTCCGGCTGGGCGACGTCGCCCGGATCGAGCAGGGGCCGGAAAACCCCTATCAGGCCTTCCGGCTCAACGGCAATTCGGCGGTCGGCCTTGCCATCGTCCGCCAGTCGGGCGCCAATACGCTCGCGGTCGCCGAAGCCGCCAAGGCGATGGCCGATCAGGTGCGGCCGAACCTGCCCGAAGGGATGGCGATCACCGTCGGCTCGGACGAGAGCCTGTTCATCGACCGCGCCATCGAGAAGGTCTGGGTGACGCTGGCCGAGGCCGCGGTGCTGGTGGTGCTCGTCATCTACCTCTTCCTGGGCAGCTGGCGCGCGACCTTGATCCCGGCGATCACGGTGCCGCTCTGCCTGCTTGCGAGCTTCGCGGTCCTGTGGACGCTTGGATTCTCGGTCAATCTGCTCACCCTGCTCGCTCTGGTGCTGTCGATCGGCATCGTCGTCGACGACGCCATCGTCGTGCTCGAGAATGTCTATCATCGGATCGAGGAGGGCGAGGCGCCGCTCGCCGCTTCCTATGAAGGCGCCCGGCAGGTCGGCTTCGCGGTGGTCTCGACCACGCTTGTCGTGTGCGCGGTGTTCGTGCCGATCATGTTCATCGCCGGCCAGACCGGCCTGCTGTTCCGCGAGCTCGCCGCGGCGATGATCGGGGCGCTGGCTTTCTCGGGCTTCTTCGCCCTGAGCCTGGCGCCGATGCTGTGCTCGAAATTGCTCAAGCATGAAGAGCGCAAGGGGTTCTCGGCCCGGATCGACCGCGGGTTCCGGCGGATCGAGGAGGGCTATGCGCATCGGCTCGACCGGATGATCGGGAAGCCGTTCGTCCCGCTCGCGGCCGTTGTCCTGTTCCTCGGCGCGGCGGGGGCGCTGTTCTTCACGCTCCAGTCCGAGCTGGTGCCGGCCGAGGATACCGGCATCGTCAACGCCAACATCTCCGCGCCCGAAGGCACCGGCTTCGCCGAAATGGACCGATATATGACCGACGTCCAGGCGCGGCTGATGCCGCTCGTCGGCGAAGGCGCGGTGCGCTCGCTGATCGTCCGCACGCCGGGCGGTTTCGGGCCCAGCGACGATTTCAACAGCGGCGCGGTCGCCATCTTTCTCAAGCCCTGGGAGGAGCGCGAGGAAACCACCGCCGACGTCGTCGGCGAGGTCAACCGGACGCTGGCGCAAATCCCCGCCGTGCGCGGCAACGCCGCGGTCAGGAACTCGCTCTCGCGCGGCCGCGGCCAGCCGGTCAATTTCGTGATCGCCGGCGCGACTTATGCAGATCTCGTCCGCGCGCGCGACCGGATCGTCGCCGCGGCCGCCGACAATCCAGGCATCGTCAATCTCGACAGCGACTATAAGGAGACCAAGCCGCAATTGCGGGTCGAGGTCGATACGTCGCGCGCCGGCGATCTCGGCGTCTCGGTCGCTGACGTCTCGAACGCGCTGCAGACGCTGCTCGGCTCGCGCCGGGTCTCGACCTATGTCGACCGCGGCGAGGAATATCGCGTCGTCGTCCAGGCCGAGGAGAGCGCGCGGGCGACGCAGGACAATCTCGCCTCGATCTACGTGCGCAGCCGGACCGGAATCTTGGTACCGATGTCGAACCTGGTCCGGACCCGCGACACAGCCGGCGCGCGCGATCTCGGCCGCTACAACAAGCTGCGTGCGATCACGCTCTCGGGCGGCCTCGCCCCAGGCTATTCGCTGGGCGAAGCCCTGACCTTCCTCGAACGGGCGGCGGCGGCGGCGCCCGAGGTGGTGGCGGTCGGCTATCGCGGCGAGAGCCAGGCGTTCCGTGAAGCGGGAGGCTCCATCTACTTCGTGTTCCTGCTCACCATTCTCGTCGTCTACCTCTTGCTCGCCGCCCAGTTCGAAAGCTTCGTCCATCCGGGCGTGATCATCACGACGGTGCCGCTGGCGGTGGCGGGCGGGCTGGTCGGCCTTGCCTTGATGGGCCAGACCATCAACCTGTACAGCCAGGTCGGGCTCGTCATGCTGGTCGGCCTCGCCGCCAAGAACGGCATCCTGATCGTCGAGTTCGCCAACCAGCTGCGCGACGCCGGGCGCGACATTCCAGCGGCTATCCGCGAAGCCTCGCGGCGGCGCCTCAGGCCGATCCTGATGACCTCGGTCGCCACCGTCGCCGGCGCCGTGCCGCTGATGATCGCGACCGGCGCCGGTGCCGCGGCGCGGACGGCGATCGGCGTGGTGATCGTGTTCGGCGTCTCCATCGCGACCCTGATCACCTTGTTCCTGATCCCGCTCCTTTATTCGCGGCTGGCGCGCTACACGGGCTCGCCGCTGGCGGTGTCGCGCCGCCTGGAAGGCCAGCTTGCCGGGCCGCAGCCGCAACCGCAGCCGCAGCCGGCGGAGTAGAGGAGAAGGAATGGCGGGTATCGCCTCCAGGTCGCAGCTCAGGATGAGCTTCCTGCGCTATGCGCTGTTCACCGTTCCCGGCGTGCTCCTGCTCGGCACCTTGTCCGGCCGGCTGGCCGGCGCGGGCGAGGGCAATGCCTGGTTCGACGCGCTGTCGAAGCCGGGTTTCACGCCGCCCGGCTGGGTGTTCGCCTTGGCCTGGCCGATCCTTTATATCCTGCTCGGCCTGTCGCTGGCGATGGTCCTGCACGCGAAGGGCGCCCGGAAAAGGCAGCGGACGCTGGCCTTGTTCGCGGTCCAGTTGCTGCTCAATTTCGCCTGGTCGCCGGTCTTCTTCGCCTGGCACCAAATCGGGTCGGCTTTGTCGATCGTCGTGGCGATGATCGTCGGCTGCTTCGCCCTGATCCTCGTCGTCTGGCGGATCCGGCCGCTCGCCGGGCTGCTCCTCTATCCCTATCTGGGCTGGCTGATGTTCGCCGCCATGCTCAACTTCGAGCTGCTCCAGCTCAACCCGAACGCCGCCACGCTTGCACCTCAGGGCGCGAGCACCGATATCCCGCTCTAGACCATTTGCGAGGAGGACCTGCAATGCAGTCCCAGAACCGGCTGTTCGACGATTTCGTCAAGGTGATGAACGGCGCCGCCGGCACCATCGCCGGCATGACCCGCGAGGCGCAGGCGGCGATGCAGGAACGCGCCCGGGAATGGATCGGCGGGCTCGACCTCGTGACACGCGAGGAGTTCGACGCGGTGAAGGCGATGGCGGTCGCCGCGCGCGAGGAGAATGCGGCGCTGGCGGCGCGGATCGACGCGCTGGAGGGCAGCGCCCGCACGGGCGCCGCCAAGCCTTCGCGGAAGAAGGGGCAGCCCGGCGCGGGCGCCTGACTATCCACAACTTTGTTAATGGAAAGCCGCGCTGTTCCTTGCGCTTTGTGCGGCACGCGGGCAGATTCAGGCGTGAACAAACCGGGACTGGCGCTTCATGGACATGGACGAATACGAGCTTGAGCGTGAGGCGAGCGCCCCGATCGACATGCTCGAAACCTATTTCAGCGCCTTGGGCTGGGTCTACGAGCGCAACGGCGAGGACGAGATCGTGTCGAGCTTCCAGGGCAGCTGGACGCAATATGAGCTGAGGGCGATCTGGCGCGCCGAGGACCAGGTGCTCCAGTTCCTGGCGCTGCCCGACGTCCGCGTCGCGCCCGAAAAGCGCGCGGCGACCTACGAGACGATCGGCCTGATCAACGAGCAGCTCTGGCTCGGCCATTTCGAATTGTGGTCGGCCTCGGGCCTGGTCCTGTTCCGCCACGCGGCCCTGCTCGAAAACGGCGAGGAAAGCGGCACGCTGAGCCTGCAGCAGGCCGAGACCCTGGTCGAGGCGGCGATCGAGGAGTGCGAGCGCTTCTACCCGGTCTTTCAGTTCGTGCTCTGGGCCGACAAGACGCCGCAGGAAGCGATCGCGGCCGCGCTCATCGAGACGCAGGGCGAAGCCTAGGGGTCAGCATCCGGCCCCGGAGGCGGTCGTGACGGGTTGGCATTTGTTGTCCGGCAAGGAGTAAGGAGGGAGCGATGAAGATTCATCGTGACCGACGAAGCGACGCCGCCGGGCGGCAAAGGACAACCCGCCGCTTCCCGGTCGGCCTGAGAAGGCGGCTGCGAGCGTCGGTCACCTCGACCGGGCTGCCTGGCCCGGCCTTCGGCACCCTCCTTCGCAGCCGCCTTCTCAGGCCGATCACGGCCACCTCCGGGGCCGGATGCTGACCCCCATGCCCGAGCCGCTGTTGCCGGGGCCGCTCTGGCTCGCCGGCTGCGGCAATATGGGCTCCGCGATGCTGGCGCGCTGGCTCGAGGAGGGAATCGACCCGGCCCATGTCAGCGTGATCCGGCCGAGCGGGGCACGAGCGGGCGAGGGCGTCCGCGTCACCATGGATTATCCCGAGGACGAGGTGCCGGCGATCGTCCTCCTCGCCATGAAGCCCCACCAGCTCGATCTCGCCGCGCCCGCGCTGGTCCCGATCCTCGACCGGGAGACGATCCTGGTCTCGATCCTGGCAGGGGTCGAGCTGGCCTCGTTGCGCGCGCGATTCTCGGCCCCGCGCACAATCGTTCGCGCGATGCCCAACCTGCCCGTCCGGCTAGGCAAGGGTGTGATCTGTCTCACCAGCGACAGCGACGTCATCGCCGCGCGGACCATCGTCAGCGGGCTGATGGCTGTGCTCGGGCACGCCGAATGGTTCGACGATGAGGAAAGCTTCCAGCTGGCCGGCGTGCTGACCGGCGGGGGCCCGGCCTTCCTGTTCCGCGTCATCGACGCCCTCGCCGCCGCGGCGGAGCGATTGGGGCTTCCGTCCGAGCAAGCCGGCCGGCTCGCCCTGAAGATGGTCGAAGGGGCAGCGGCGCTGGCCGGCGCTTCGGAAGAGAATCCGCAAATCCTCGCGCGCAAGGTGGCCAGTCCCGGCGGGACGACCGAGGCCGGGCTCAAGGTGCTGGACGCCGATCGGGCCCTGTTCAATCTCCTCGAGCGCACCCTCGGCGCCGCGCGCCAGCGCAGCCTCGAAATGGCCCTGGAGGCGCGAGCCGAGTCAGATTGACCGACCGGGCGGTCGGCCTTATCCGCGCGCAATGACCGACCCGCGTCCTTATGACGACCGCGACGGCTGGATTTGGTTCGACGGCCGGCTCGTCCCCTGGCGCGAAGCGGAGGTCCACGTCCTCACCCACGCGCTCCACTACGCCTCCTCGGTGTTCGAGGGGCAGCGCGCCTATCGCGGCGAGATCTTCAAGCTGACCGAGCACAGCACGCGGCTGAGGAAGAGCGCCTCGCTGCTCGGCTTCGAGCTCCCCTGGTCGGTCGAGGAGATCGACGCCGCCTGCCGCGAGCTGCTCGCCGCCAACGCGCTGGTCGACGCCTATATGCGCCCGCTCGCCTGGCGCGGCTCCGAGCAGATGGGCGTCTCCGCGCAGAAAAACCGCATCCACCTTGCCATCGCCTGCTGGGACTGGGGCAATTATTTCGACGAGGAAGCGGTGCGCAAAGGCCTCAAGCTCGACATCTCGGCCTGGCGGCGGCCCGCACCCTACACCGCGCCGACCGAAAGCAAGGCGGCCGGCCTATACATGATCTGCACATTGGCTCGGCACGCGGCGCAGGCGAAGGGCCTCGAGGACGCGCTGATGCTCGACTGGCGCGGGCAGGTGGCCGAGGCGACCGGCGCCAACGTGTTCTTCGTGCGCGATGGCGCCCTGCACACGCCGATCCCC
>DASQFO010000128.1:0-2683 GCA_035633095.1 Allosphingosinicella sp.
CGCAACGCTCAGCGCCTGCGCGGACTGGGCGGCGGCGGCAGTGCCCGAAGCAAGCAGCGAAACGGCGGCCGCGGCGGCAAGGAACTTTTTCGAGCGCATAAATCCTCCATCAAACGCGGCGATGATATGCCGTTCGGGGCCGGGCCGCAACGGCGCTCAGCCGCGCCCCATCAGCAAAGCGGCGGTCTCGTCGTCGGCGGGCAGGAAGGCTTCGATCGCGAGTTCCGCCAGCGTGATGTCGATCGGCGTGCTCGGCCTGGCCGCGCTCGAAGTTGTCGGCCTGGGAAGCGCGGGCCGCTACCTGGTACCCCTCGCCGTCACCCCGGCGAAGGCCGGGGTCTCAGGGAAGTAGGTCGCGGTGGGTGTCCACGAGATCCCGGCCTTCGCCGGGATGACGCGGGCTAGGCGCGCGCCACCTGCTTGTCGTCGAGGAGCTGCTTCAATTCGCCGGCCTCGAACATCTCCGTCATGATGTCGGAGCCGCCGAGAAACTCGCCCTTGACGTAGAGCTGCGGTACAGTCGGCCAGTCGGAATAATCCTTGATGCCCTGGCGGATCTCGGGATCCTGGAGGACGTCGACGGTTTGGAACGCGACGCCGAGATGGTCGAGGATCGCCACCGCGCGGCTCGAAAAGCCGCATTGGGGGAAGAGCGCGGTGCCCTTCATGAACAGGACGATGTCGTCCTTCTTTACGATTTCATCGATGCGGTCGCGGACGTCGGTCATGGTCTGAATTCCTCTACTCGGGCGCGGCGGTGCTGAGCTTCAGTGCGTGAAGCTCGTTGCCCATCCGCCCGCCCAGCGCTTCATAGACGCGCTGATGCTGCTTGACGCGCGGCTGGCCGCGGAAGCTCTCGGCGACCACGCGCGCCTCGTAATGATCGCCGTCGCCGGCCAAATCGACGATCTCGACGCGGGCGTCGGGAATCCCCGTCCGGATCAAGGTCTCGATCTGTTCGGCAGCCATCGCCATCAGCCCTGCGCTTCGATGAACTGGCGGCGCGCCTCGACGGTCTTGTGCTCGAGCGCCTGCCGGATCGCCGTGTCGTCGATCTCGACGCCCGCCGAAATGAGGTCGCCGAGCAGCTTGCGGATCACGTCCTCGTCGCCCGCTTCCTCGAAATCGGCGCGGATCACGTCCTTGGCATAGGCCTCGGCTTCGGCCTCGGTCAGGCCCATCTTCTTGGCGGCCCAATGGCCCAGCAGCCGGTTGCGGCGCGCGATGATCTTGAACTGCATTTCCTGGTCGCGGGCGTAGATGGATTCGAACGCGCGCTCGCGGTCGTCGAACTGGGTCATGGCGATCCTTGCTGATCGTTTGAAGTCTTCACGCCTCAGATAGGCGGCGGGAGGGACTGGCGCAATGACGCGATCCCTAATCCATCGTCACCACGAGCTTGCCGACCGCCAGGCGCGCGGCCATGTGGGAGATTGCCTCGCCGCCCTGCTCCAGCGGCCAGGCGCGGCTGACCTTCGGCGCGATCTTTCCCTCCTCCCAGAGGCGAAACAGGGTCTGCACATAGGCCGCATTGGCTTCGGGGTCGCGCGCGGCGAAGGCGCCCCAAAACACCCCGCGCACGTCGCAGCTCTTGAGCAGGGTGAGATTGAGCGGCAGCTTCGGAATCCCGGCCGGGAAGCCGATCACGAGCAAGCGCCCCTCCCAGGAGATCGCGCGCAACGCCGCCTCTGTATAGTCGCCGCCTACCGGATCGTAGACCAGGTCCGCGCCGTTGGGGCCGACGGCGTCCTTGAACAGCTGCGACAGCGCCTTGGCGCCCTCCTTGTCGAACGGTCCGCGCGGATAGATGACGACCTCGTCGGCGCCCGCGGCTTTGGCGGCTTGCGCCTTCTCCTCCGAGGAGACAGCGGCGACGACGCGCGCGCCATAGGCCTTGCCGAGCTCGACCGCGGCGAGGCCGACGCCGCCGGCCGCGCCGAGCACCAGCAGCGTCTCGCCCTCCTTGAGGCCGCCGCGGTCGAGCAAAGCGTGGATCGTGGTCGCATAGGTCAGGATCAGCGCCGAGCCTTCCGCGAAGCTGCGCCCCTGCGGCAGCGGCAGCGCCGCGGCGGCGGAGACCAGAACCTTCTCGGCCAGCCCGCCATGGCCGAGCATGGCGATGACGTGGTCGCCGGCCGCCCAGCCTTCGACCCCGTCCCCGGCCGCCTCGACGATCCCGGCGATCTCGCCGCCGGGCGCGAACGGCCGCTCCGGCTTGAACTGATACTTGTCCTCGATGATCAGGACGTCGGGATAGTTGATCGCGCAGGCCTTGACCCGGACCAGCAGCTGGCCGGGGCCGGGCACGGGATCGGGAAGCTCGGCGAGCTCGAGCGTTTCGGGGCCGCCGGGCGCACGGGAGAGGAGCGCCTTCAATGCGCGGCCTCCGGAAAGGCCGGCAGCTTGGCGATGTCGGCGGGCTCGTGCTGGATGATCGTCTCGGCGCGAAGGCTGCCGGCGATCGCCCGGAAGCGCACGAACGAGGCCAGGGTGTCGGCGCGGTTGGTGTTGAAGCTCGGCACGCCGTTGTTCCGCACATTCTCGGTGAAATGATAAAGGTCGCCGGTCAGCAGCAGCGGCGCGCGGTCGCGCAGCCGCACGAGCAGGCTGTGGTGGCCGGGCGTGTGGCCGGGCATGGCCAGCATGACCACGCTGCCGTCGCCGAACACGTCATGATCGCGCG
>DASQFO010000129.1:0-6632 GCA_035633095.1 Allosphingosinicella sp.
CACGGTCTCGCCGAGATAGGCCTCGGCGGTTTCCTTCATCTTCTGCAGGATGAAGGCCGAGATTTGCGATGGGCTGTAATCCTTGCCGCCCGCCTGAACCCAGGCGTCGCCATTGGCGCCCTTGACGATGTGGTAGGGGACGAGCTCGGTGTCCTTCTTGGTGATCGGGTCGTCGAACCGGCGCCCGATCAGCCGCTTCACCGCGAACACCGTATTGTCGGGGTTGGTGACCGCCTGGCGCTTGGCCGGCTGGCCGATCAGCCGCTCGCCGTCCTTCGTGAAGGCGGCGATCGACGGCGTCGTGCGCCCGCCTTCCGCATTCTCGATCACCTTGGGCTTCCCGCCCTCCATGACGGCGACCGCGCTGTTGGTCGTCCCGAGATCGATTCCGATCACTCTTGCCATATCTCTACCTCTTGGCCCCAGAATAAATGTTGCCGCCCGCGCACCCTTTTCGAAGGCGTCGCGAAGGCGTGTTGCAGGCGATATAGGGGGCGTTTTGGTTGCGACAAGACGGCGGCGCCCCTAGGGCCGCGCCATGAAAAGCCTTGTCCCGATCCTGGCCGCACTGCTCGCGCCCGGCGCATGCGGAAATCCCGAGCCTCCTGACCCGCCCTCGCCGACGGCCGCGATCCGGCTGCCCGCCGTGCCGGGGCGCCCGGCGGCCGGCTATGTGTCACTCGCCGTTCGCGGCGACCGCGGCGCGCTCCTCTCGGTCACCTCTCCCTTGGCCGGGCGGATCGAAATGCACGAGACGATGAGGGCCGGGACGATGACGTCGATGCGCCCGCTCGAGCGCATCCCGGTCCGCGACGGCGAAATTCTCCGCTTCACCCCGGGGGGACGCCACCTCATGATCTTCGATCTCGACCGGCGCGTGGCGGCGGGCGGCCGGGTCGGCCTCGTCCTCCATTTCGAGCGCGGCGGGCCCGAGACGATCGCCGCCGAAGTCGTGCCGACGGGCGGTGACGTCGGCCCCTGAGCCGTGCTAGCCTCCAGCCAAAGCGGGGAGGCATGCATGGACGAGCGGCTCGACACTTTCCGGTCTTCGACTCTGGGCTGGCTGATCGGCACGGCGGCGGGCTGGGGGACGATATTGCTCGCCCTCGCCGGCATCGTCCTCATGGCCATGGATGTCGGCGCGGTCGGCATCTACTGGCTGGCGCTGACCGTTCTCGCGCTGGTCATCGTCATGGTCAAATGGTTCCAGAACCTTGCCGCCACCTACGAGATCACCGAGGAGCGGCTGATCATCCGGCGCGGCATCATCATGAAGAGCGTCGACGAGGTCGAGCTCTACCGGATCAAGGACGTGCGGATCAATTTCTCGCTGCTCAACCAGATGGCGGGCATCGGCCGGATCACCATCGCCTCGAGCGACGAAACCACCCGCGACGGCGACCTCGTCCTGCCCGAGGTCCAGAAAGCGCGCGAGCGCCGCGAGCACCTCCGCCGCCTCGTCGACACCGCGCGCCAGAAGCGCCGCGTCCGCGAGATCGACATGGTCCACGAAGACATTTGAGCTAGGGCTCCAGGTCGACAATCCCCTCAAGCTCGCGATAGAGCGCGGCCAGATCCGCGTCGGCCAGGAGGCGCAGCAGCGCCTCGAAGCTGTCGATCACGAAATAGCCCTCCTGGAAGGCGTCCGAGCGGTAGCGGGTCCTAAGCACCCGGGCGAGCTCGAAGCGAGGGCGGCGCGGGACTGGGCTTTCGAGCGCGTAATGGCTCTCGCCGAAGCTCGAGAGCAGGCCGGCGCCGTAGATGCGGGTCTCACCCGCCTCGCGGGCGAGGCCGAACTCGACGCTGTACCAATAGAGCCGCGCGAGCCGGTGCAGCGCGCCGGCCTCGATCGAGGCCAGCCCCTGCGCGCCCATCGCCTGCATGAAATCGGCGACCGCGGGCTGGGCGAGGAGCGGGACATGGCCGAACACGTCGTGGAAGACGTCGGGCTGCTCGATATAGTCGAGGCTGTCGGCCGAGCGGATGAAATTGCCCGCCGGGAAACGCCGCCTGGCGAGGTGCGCGAAGAAGATTTCGTCGGGGACGAGGCCGGGGACCGAGACGATCGTCCAGCCGGTGCGCGCGAACAGGCGCTCGTTCAACTCCTCGAAATCGGGGATGCCGGGCTTCGACAGCCGCAGCACGTCGAGGCCGCGGAAGAAGTCGGCCACGGCGCGGCCGCGCAGCGCCTCCTGCTGGCGGGCGAAGAGCAGGTCCCAGACCGCGTGCTCGGCCGGCGTGAACCGCTCCCAATGCTGGGGGATGGTCCAGTCGGCGTTCTTCGCCTCGATGATCTTCTCGGTGAGCACGGTCATTTCTCCACAAAGAAAAACCCCGCCCGGAGGTCCGGACGGGGTGCGATTCTGAACTTGGCTTATGCGCGCGTCAGATCGGTCCCGCCCGGGCGAGCCGATAATAATAGGTCGAGGCGATCATATTGCGCATTGGTTTCACAGTCGCCCTAGCATAGCCATCTGTCAATGGCCTGAACGCCCGAGATGGCCGGCGAGCCGCTCCTCGATCGCGCGATAGGCGGAGCGGCCGCGCGGCGGCTCGTCGCCGTTGCCGGTCGCGAAATAAGCGATGCTGACGCCGCGCGCGGTATCGATCCAAAGGCCCGAGCGGACGCCATAAGCGTCGCCGGCATGGCCGATCATCGCCCGCCCGGCGCCGAACAGATCGTCGTTGCAGCCTGCGGCGGCGACCGGCAGGCTCTGCACGGCGAGGCCATAAGCGCAATAGAAGCCGCTGTCCGTCTCGCCGTTGCCGCCGTCGTAGCGCCAGACCGGCGTGGCCAGGGTGCGGATGCTCGCCTCGCTGAGGAATTGGCTGCCGCCATGCCGGCCCCCGTTCAGCAGCAAGCGCCCGACGGTGGCGAGATCGCGCACCGAGATGCGCAGGCCTCCCTGGGGTGAGAACAGCGCGCCGTTGCTGCCGAGCCGGTAGGCGTCGAGGTCGCAGGCGACGCCCTCGGGCGCGAGCACCGGGCAAGCCGGCGGCTGCCCGCCGAGATCGTCGCGGATCGCGCGGCCGGCGCCGTCGTACAGCACTACGGCGCGCGCTAGATCGGCGCGGGCGCAGGTCGTCCAGTTGAAGCAGGCGTCGAGCCCGAGCGGCCGCAGCACCAGCCGCGCCATCAGCCGGTCGAAGCGCTCGCCCGAAGCGCGCTCCATCACCGAGGCGATCACCGGGAAATTGAGGTTGGAATAGCGGAAATGGGTCCCGGGCGGGTGCGCCGCATCGAACGCGGCCGGATTCGCCAGCGCCGCGCGGAGCTCGGTGCCGAGCGGGATCGCGTAATCGACGTCGTCCTTCAGCGACGAAAGATGCGACAGCAGCAGCCTCAAGGTGAGCCGCCGGTCGGGAAAGGCGGGGTTGCGAAGTCTCCAGCCGAGAGTGTCGGAGACGTCGCGATCGAGTTCGAGCCGCCCCTCCTCGACCAGCCGCATCACGCCCAATGCCACCACCAGCTTGGTGATCGACGCGATCCGCACCGGATCGTCGATCGTCAGGGGGCGGTGCCGCGCCCGGTCGGCGAGGCCCGAGGCGCCGCTCGCGGTGATCGCCGCGCGGTCGAACGTCGCCCAGGCATAAGCGGGAGCCGTGGGCCGATCAGGCACGGTGGCGCAGCCGGCGAGTGCCACCAGCCAAAGAAGGAGGAACAGGCGCATTCCATCACTGTCATTCCCGCGGACGCGGGAATCCAGCTTTTTCTTTTGCCCGTAATTCGATCTGCTCGGCCATTGGTGCGCGGGCGGACACACGCCCAGGCGCCTCGGAAACACTAGCCCTTCTTCGCCACCCCCACCAAAGCCGGGCGCAGCAGCCGGTCCTTGATCGTGTAGCCAGGCTGCATCTCCTGGACTATCGTGCCGGGCTCGGCCTCTTTTGTCGGCACTTCGAGCATCGCCTGGTGGAAATGCGGGTCGAGCTTCTCGCCCATCGCCTCGATGCGGGCGATGCCGTGGCGCTGAAAGGCGCTGTCGAGCTCGCGCCCCGTCGCCTCGATGCCCGCGATCAGGGCGTTGATCCGCTCGTCGCCGCGCAGCTCCTCGGGGATCGCGGCCAGTGCGCGTTCGAGATTGTCCTTCACGCTCAGCATGTCGCGGGCGAAGGCGGTGGCCGCATATTGGGCCGCGCTCTGCTTCTCCTGCTCGAGCCGGCGGCGGACGTTCTGCGTCTCCGCCTGGGCGTAGAGGACGTGCTGGCGCACTTCCTCGAGCTCCTTTTCGAGCTCGCTCAAGCGATCGAGGTTCATCTCGCCGCCAAGGTCGATCTCGCTTTCTTCGATCTTCTCGTCTTCTTCGTTCATCCCAACAATCTCGATAATGCCTTGGCGGTGAAATCCACCATGGGAACCACGCGGGCATAGTTCAACCGGGTCGGGCCGATCACGCCGACGACTCCGACCAGCTTGCCGTCATGGCCGCGATAGGGCGCGGCAATAACCGAGGAACCGGTCAACGCGAACAGCTCATTCTCGGATCCGATGAAAATCTTCATCGCCGATCCCGCCCGCGCCCGATCGAGGAGCCGCGCGATCTCCTCCTTGCCCTCGAGCTCGTCGAGCAATTGCCGGACGCGGTCGAGATCGGCGGCGGCGGCCTCGTCGATCAGATTGGCCTGGCCGCGCACGATCAGCACCGGCCGCCGCGACCCGTCCTCCGACCACAAAGCGAGCCCGCGCGCGATCAGCTGCTGCGCGGTCTTGTCGAGCGCCGCTTCGCCGGCGCTGATCTCTTCGGCGAGCCGGGTCTGGGCGTCGCGCAGCGTCAGCCCCGCGAGCCGCGCGCTGACATAATTGCCGACCTCGGCCAAGGTCGAGGCGGTCACCCCGGCGGGAAGGTCGATCACCCGATTCTCGACGCTGCCGTCGCTGCCGACGACCACGGCGACGGCCTGGCGCGCCGACAAGGGCACGAAGGCGAGCTGCTTCAGCGCCGGCTCCTCCTTTGGCACCAGCACGATGCCGGCGCAGGCGGAAAGCCCCGAAAGTGCCGCCGTCGCGTTGCTGATCGCTTCTTCGATCGGGCCGCCGCGGTCGATCAGGGCCTCGATCGCCGCCCGGTCCTCTGCCCTGGGCTCGGCGACCTGCATGATCCCATCGACGAAGAGGCGCAGCCCGGGGTCGGTCGGAATCCGTCCCGCCGAGGTGTGCGGCGCCGCGAGCAGCCCCGATTCCTCGAGGTCCTGCATGACGTTGCGGATCGAGGCCGGCGAGAGGTTGAGGCTCGAGGTCCGCGAGATGGTGCGCGAGCCGACCGGATGCCCGCTCTCCAGATAGGCTTCGACCACCATCCGGAACACGTCGCGGGCGCGGTCGCTCATCTCGCCGATGCTGGTCGCCATGGCGCAAGATGTAGTCAGCGGCGCGCCGCGATGTAATCCCCGATCGGAAGCAGGCCGGGCGCGGCGCTGAGCCGCTCGGCGATCCCCCGGTTCCGCTCCATGTCGCAGCCATAGTAGAAATACAGCTGCTGTTCGGCCTCGCCCAGCCGGAGCCAGGTCACCTCGGCTGACGGCATGTCGGTCGCCATGCTCGCACAGGCTTCGCCCGCATAGCGTACGATTCCCTCGAGGGGACGGAGCGGCGCGAGATGCCGCTCGAAGGCGCGAAACTGCTGCGGAGTGACCCGGAAGCTGCGCAGCCCGGTCACGGCGGTGAAACGCCGGCCCTCGAAGGTGCCCGTGCCGTCCACGTTGACGGTCACGCGGTAGACCGGACAGGCGCCGAAGCAGGGGCCGGTCTCGAAGGTCAGGCTTTGGATCGACCGGCCGACCGCCGGATCGGGCAGCGCCTCGCAGGCCGGCAAGGCCGCAAGAGCGAAAGCCGCCGCGATCGCCGGCGCCTTCATGGTCAGGGCCGGCGCCCGAACCAGATCATGGCGACGCCGACCAGGGCGAGGATCGTGCCGCGCATCGCCCATCCGGAGACGTCGATCATGAAGCTCGACGCCGGCCAGCGGACCCAACCCAGCCCCTGCCCGATCCAGAGCAGGCCCATCAGCAGGCACAGGATACCAAGGACGGTCATGAGCAGCTTGACGATGGCCATATTCCATTCCCTTCGCGCTTGCCGGCGGGTCCGGCGGCAAGAGGCTGGCATGGCCGCGATGCTTTGGCTAAAGCCCGCCCCCTCACTCCAGGAGTTACTATGCGCCCTTCAGGCCGCGCGCCAGACCAGATGCGCGCCATCACTATGGAGCCCGGCTTCACCCGCCACGCCGAAGGAAGCTGTTTGGTCAGCTTCGGCGACACCAGGGTGCTGTGCACCGCCTCGGTCGAGACCAACTTGCCCGCATGGCTGCGCGGCAAGGGCCGGGGCTGGGTCACGGCCGAATACGGCATGCTGCCGCGCGCCACCCACACCCGCGGCCGGCGCGAGGCGGCGGGCGGCAAGCAGTCCGGCCGCACCCAGGAGATTCAGCGGCTGATCGGCCGTTCGCTGCGCGCCGTCGTCGACCTCGAAGCGCTCGGCGAGCGGCAGATCACGCTCGACTGCGACGTGATCCAGGCCGACGGCGGGACGCGGACCGCGGCGATTTCCGGCGCCTGGGTGGCGCTCCGGCTCGCGGTCGACGGCCTGATCGCCAGGAAGCTGATCGAGGCCGACCCGGTTCGCGGCAAGGTCG
>DASQFO010000130.1:0-2237 GCA_035633095.1 Allosphingosinicella sp.
GGTCCCCTTCGGACAAGGCTTCGGCGTAGCGAAAGAGGGTTGGATAGTGGTTGGGATCGGCCCGATGGGCCCGGCCGAAAAAGCCCTGCGCCAACCGATATTCGGCGCGGCGTGCGGCGGCGTCCCGCCTGCCGGCGACGAGGTGCCGCAGCCCCTTGAGGTAGAGCAGCTCCGCATCCGTGGGCGCGGCGGCGAGAAGCTCGTCGAGCAAGCGATCGGCCACGGCGACGTCGCCATAGAGGATTTCGGCGCGGGCCTGGAGCCGCTTGCCGAACGCATCGTCGCCGCGCCCCGCCCGCCGCGCGTCGTTGAGCACCGCGCGTCGATTCGCCGCACGCACCCCGATGGTGAGAGCCGCCTCGATAAGCGGCGTGTCGAGGCCCGCCTGTTCGAGGCGCTCTATTCGGATCGGCGGTGCCGGATCGGTGCCGGAGCGGGTGATCCTGTGAAAGGTGATCCTTCGCGCATATTCGTGGAGAATCCGATCGACGTCGGTCGCTCCCATGCCGAATGAAGCGGTGAAAGCGGCGCGCGCGTCGTCGCCGCGCGTGACCGCCTGGATATAGCGCACGAAGGCCGCGCGGCGGGCCTCATTGGCCATGATGTAGTGCACCAGGAGCCAGCTCTGGGAATAGAAGCGTCCTGCGCTCAATCGCCGGGGATTGCCGAACAATATTTGCTCGTAGGGAATCCAGCCTCGCCGGCTGACGAGCCACGAGGCCCGAATCGGGTTGTAATTGCCATATTCGATCCGCTCGGGCGTGATGTTGGCGCTCATCAGATAATCGGCAAATCCCTCGGCGTACCAGGTAGGGTAGGGCGCGGGATGATATTGCTGCATGAAATGATGGGTATATTCGTGGAGCAGCGTATCGTCTTCGTTGCTTCGCCAATTCTGATACTCGTCGGCGATCGCGATCGCCCCATCGGGGCTCGCGCGGTAGAAGCCGCCGACATTCTGACCGACCGGCGCAACATATTGCAACGCTCCGATGCCGTGCGCCAGATAGACCCGCAGCTTGTTGGGAGAAGGCGGGGCCGTCGTCGCGGTCAGGCCGCGCAGCAGGCGATCGAACGCCTCGAGCAGGAGAATTCGGTCGCGAAGCCGCGCCCGCGTCGTTTCGGAATAGACGATGAAGTTTGGGCTCTCGCCCCGATACCAATCTGCTTTCGCAGGGGCGGCACTAAGAACGAGCAATCCCAGGATGCCGATCGACTTGCGCCACATGAGCGAGTCCCAAAGTCTGCCGACGGCGACACTAGTATTTCAGCCGCTCGTGGCAAGTCCGATGCTGCGCGGGCACAGTGGCGGATGGGGTGGGATTCGAACCCACGGTGGGCGTTAACCCACGGCGGTTTTCAAGACCGCTGCCTTAAACCACTCGGCCACCCATCCTCGTCCGCGGCTTATCGCGCGGCGCGGCGCCGCGCTAGGCCCAGGCGGCGCGCTAGTGCCGCGCGGCGCCGCCCGAATCGGCAATCAACATGTCGGCAGCGCGCCCGGCCGGCAATAATCGGGGATAAGGCATTTCTTCGGCCTTCCCCCCGCGACTCCGCTCGTGCCATAGGGAAAATGTGGTGCGCGCGAGGTGATTATGCGTTTTGGCTGGGTTTTGGCGGCGGCCCTGGTTTCGGGAATGCCCATCGGCGAGAGCTCGGCCCAGGCCCAGGCCGGCGGCCTCAGCCAGCAGGGCTTCGAAGCCTATTTGCCGCGCCTGCGCGCCGAGGCCGAGCGATCCGGCATCAGGCAGGCGACGCTCGACCGCGTCTTTCCGACGCTGGTCTTCTCGCCCCGTACCGTGCAACTCGACCGCGGCCAGCCCGGCGGCATCGCCGGCTCGAGCGCGACGCCGCCCTTCGCGCCCTACCGCGCCCGCCATCTTACCCCCGCGCTAATCGCGCGCGGGAGGGCGCGCTATGCCGACAATCTCGGCAGCCTCAACCAGATCGGCCGCCGCTACGGCGTCCCGCCCGCCATCCTGATCGCGATCTGGGGCAAGGAGACGAGCTACGGCACCGTCATGGGCAATTTCGATCTTCTGAACTCGCTCGCCAGCCTCGCTTATGACGGCCGCCGCCGCGAGCTCTTCACCGGCGAGTTCATCGCCACGTTGCGCATGGTCGAGCGCGGCTTCCGGCGCGAGGAATTGAAGGGGAGCTGGGCCGGCGCCGCTGGCCACCCGCAATTCCTGCCTTCGGTATATATCCGCCTCGCCGTCGACGGCGATGGCGACGGC
>DASQFO010000131.1:0-2204 GCA_035633095.1 Allosphingosinicella sp.
CGCAGGATGACGAGCGTGTCGCCGCGGACCTTGACGATCCCGCCTTCGTCGACATCGGCTTCCTGATTGTTGGTGATGCTTGGATTGGCGGTGCGCGAGCCCGTAACGGACACGAAACCCTCTGCCGCCGAATTGTCCGCGGATGGCGCGGCCGGCTCCTGCCCGGCCTGCCGGCCGCGCTGCTGGCGAAGGCTGCGCAGGAACTCCCGCAATTCCTCGTCCGAGCGGAAGGCGGTAAGGCCGGCCGAAGCCTGCGCGGCGGCTGGCGGCCGGGCGGCACGGCCCTGTCTCTGGGCCGAAGCGACATGGCCGGCGAGCAAAAAGGTGCCGGCCAGCGCGGCGGCGAGGCCCGCCCGAAACAGGATGCGTCCCTTCCATTGCGCGCCCATCGCTCGTCTCCTCGCTATTGCTGCGCGCATCAACGCCATGGCGGCTTGATGGGAGCTTAATGAATCGAGGACCGTGCGCGGCCTCGACTTGCCACTTTTCGCGGGGCGGACAAGGCTGCTAGAGGCTCGTGCCTCACTCCGCGAAGGTCTCCCCGTCATGCGCCTGTTCGCCCTCCTTCTCCCCCTCGCCGCCTCCGCCTCCTTCGCCCAGCCTCCCGCCCCGCTCGCTTATCCCGAGACGGCGCGCGGCGACGTCGTCGAGGAGCAGTTCGGCGAGCGAGTCGCCGATCCCTATCGCTGGCTCGAGAACGACGTCAGGCAGGACCCCCAGGTGCGCGCCTGGGTGACCGCGCAGAACGAGCTCAGCAGCCGCTTCCTCGCCGCGCTCCCCGGCCGCGCCGAAATCCGCGCGAGGATGACGCAGCTCTACAATTACGAGCGCTTCGGCATCCCCGAACGCGCCGGCACCCGCTATTTCTACACCCGCAATGACGGCCTCCAGAACCAGTCGGTCCTCTATGTCCGCGAAGGACTCGCGGGCGCGCCGCGCATCCTGATCGATCCCAACAGCTGGGCGCGCGACGGCGCCACCGCGCTCGCCGAATGGCATCCGTCGGAGGACGGGCGCAATTTGCTCTATTCGGTGCAGGACGGCGGCACCGACTGGCGCACGATACGCGTGCTCGACGTCGCCACCGGCCGCCCGACCAGCGACGAGGTCCGCTGGGTCAAATTCTCCAATCTCGACTGGGCCAAAGACGGCTCCGGCTTCTATTATTCGCGCTTCCCGGAGCCCACCGCCGCCGCGCAGTTCCAGTCGACCAACGAGAATCAGGCGATCTACTTCCATCGCCTGGGGACGCCGCAAAGCGCGGACCGGCTGGTCTTCGCGACGCCCGACCGGCCGCGGCTCAGCAACCGCGCCGAGGTTTCCGAGGATGGACGCTGGCTGATCGTCTCCTCGTCCGAAGGCACGGACGCGCGCTACGAGATCACCCTGATCGACCTGACCCGGCCGAGCGCCCCGCCGCGGCGCCTGATCACCGGCTTCGAGCATGGCTGGCACTATCTCGGCAACGAAGGCACGACCTTCTACTGGCGGACCAACAACGGCGCGCCGCGCCGCCGCATCGTCTCCATCAACATCGCCCGCCCGCGCCTCTTCATCCGCGAGCTCGTGCCCGAGGACGCCGCGACGCTCGACGACGCCTCGATCGTCGGCCGCCGGTTCGTCGCCCAATATCTGGTCGACGCCAAGAGCGAGGTCCGCACCTTCACCTTCGCCGGCGTCCGCACCGGCGCGGTGGCCTTGCCCGGCATCGGCAGCGTCGGCGGCTTCGAGGGCGACCAGTCGAGCGGCGAGACCTTCTTCTCCTACACCAGCTTCGCCCAGCCGGCCGCGATCTTCCGCTACGATAGCGCGACCGGCCGCACCGCCCCCTTCGCCGAGCCGCGTCTCGCCTTCAATCCATCGCGCTTCCAGGTCCGCCAGATCTTCTACCGGTCGAAGGACGGGACGCGGGTGCCGATGTTCCTGGTCCACCGCCGCGACCTCGATTTGCGCCGGCCGCAGCCGACCCTGCTCTACGCTTATGGAGGCTTCAACGCGGCCGAGCTGCCCCGCTACCAGCCCAAATGGATGACCTGGGTCGACATGGGCGGCGTGCTCGCGGTCGCCAACCTCCGCGGCGGCGGCGAATACGGCGAGGATTGGCACCAGGCCGGCATGAAACTCAAAAAGCAAAATGTCTTCGACGACTTCATTGCCGCCGCCGAATGGCTCATCGCCAACAAATATACCTCGCGCGAAAAACT
>DASQFO010000132.1:0-1598 GCA_035633095.1 Allosphingosinicella sp.
AAGGCGTCCGCGTCGACGACGGCGTCGCCGAGGGCGGCGAGGTCAGCATGTTCTACGATCCGATGATCGCCAAATTGATCACCTCGGGCGCCACCCGCGAGCAGGCGATCGACCGCCAGATCGAGGCGCTGGACGCCTTCCGCATCGAGGGGATCGGCCACAATGTCGACTTCCTCTCCGCGCTGATGCAGCACCCGCGCTTCCGCGCCGGCGAGCTCACCACCGGCTTCATCGCCGAGGAATATCCCGAAGGCTTTCACGGCGCGCCGCCGGCTCCCGAGCTGCTGAAGGCGCTCGCCGCGGTCGCGGCCGGCATGTCGTTCAGCGAGGCCGCGCGCGCGCATCTGATCTCCGGCCAGCTTGGCGACCCCGTGCCGCCGCCCTGCGACTGGACGGTGCGCATCGGCCGCGATGAGCTTCATGTCACGCTCGGGGAGGGTCATGCTCTGGTCGATGGCGAGCGGGTCGAAGGGAGGCTCGACTGGGAGCCCGGCGACTGGATGGCGGCCGCCACCGCCAACGGCGCGGCGTTGAGGATCATCGTTGGGAAGCGGCGCAGCGGCTGGCTGCTCGCCACGCGCGGCGCCCGCCACCAGGTGACGGTCTACCCGGCTCATATTGCCGCCTTGTCGCGCCACATGATCGAGAAGGTGCCGCCCGACCTTTCCAGATATCTGATCTGCCCGATGCCGGGCCTGCTCACCCGCCTCGAAGTCGCGGAGGGCGACCGCGTCGAGGCGGGCCAGCCGCTCGCCGTTGTCGAGGCGATGAAGATGGAGAACATCCTGCGCGCCGAGAAAGCCGGCTCCGTCAAGGCGGTCAACGCCAGGCCCGGCGACAGCCTCGCCGTCGATGCGGTCATCCTCGAGTTCGAATGACGCTGTCACTCTAAAGTCACGGCGCCGTGCTTTTTTTGTCGCGTTGCCGCAACGTTCTTCGTGACGGGCGGTTTTCCCGACATGCAAAAGCCCAAAGCTCGCCTTCGCGTCGCTGCCTTGACTGGCGCGGTCATCCTTCTCTCCATCGCCGCGCCGGCTTCCGCGCAGGACGAAGCGGCCCCTGGCGGCCGCACGGTGACGCTCGGCATCGGCGCCCAGACCTATGCCAAATATCCCGGCGCCGATTCCAACGGCATCGCTCCCTTTCCAATCATCGGCCTGCGCCGCCCCGGCGAGCCGATCATGTTCCAATCCGCGGACGACGGTGGCGGTTTCGGCTTCCTCGCCTATGACAGCGTGATCAATTTCGGCCCCGCCGTCCGTTTCCAGGGCAAGCGCGACGAGGACGATGTCGGCGCCCCGGTCGGCAATGTCGGCTTCACCGTCGAGGTCGGCGGCTTCGTCAACATCAATCCCTCGCGCAACTTCCGCATCCGCGCCGAATTGCGCCGCGGCGTTGGCGGCCACAAGGCCTGGCTGGGCAGCCTCGGCGCCGACCTGATCGCGCGCGACGACCAGAATTACATCTTCTCGATCGGTCCGCGGGTGCGTTGGGGGGACAATCGCTACAACGACACCTATTACGGCCTGCCCGTCGCCATCCCGGCCTCCGGCCTTCCCACCGCCTATAATCCCGGCGGCGGCATCACCGCGATAGGC
>DASQFO010000133.1:0-1835 GCA_035633095.1 Allosphingosinicella sp.
GGGTCCAGGACCCCTACAGCTTCCGCTGCCAGCCCCAAGTCATGGGTGCGGCGCTCGATCTCCTCACCAATGCCGGGCGCACGCTCACAATCGAGGCTGGGGCGGTGACCGACAATCCGATCGTCTTCGATGACGAGGACAGCGCCATCTCGGGCGGCAATTTTCATGCCCAGCCGGTCGCCTTCGCCGCCGACATGATCGCCATGGCCCTGTGCGAGGTGGGCTCGCTATCGGAGCGTCGGACCGCGGTCCTGATCGATCCCAAGATGAGCGGCCTGCCCGCCTTCCTGATCGAGGACAGCGGGGTCAATTCGGGCTTCATGATCCTGCAGGTCACCGCCGCCGCCCTGGTGTCGGAGAACAAGTCGCTGGCTTATCCCGCCAGCGTCGATTCGATCCCGACCTCGGCGGGGCAGGAGGACCATGTCTCGATGGCGACCCACGGCGCGTTGAAGGCGCGGCGGATCGCGCACAACGCGGCGGGGGCGATCGGGATCGAATTGATGGCGGGGGCGCAGGGGGTGGACTTCCACGCGCCCTTGAAGTGCGCGCCGCCTCTCGAGCTGGCGCGGGCGGCGATCCGCGCCGCATTGCCCTTCCATTCGGCGGACCGCTATCTGGCGGACGACCTCGCCTGGGCGAAGCAGGCGGTGCTGGACGGCGCCCTCTCGAGCGCCGTCCAGGCACGCCTGTTCGATCAGTAGCGGACGACGGGTGCGGCGCCGCCCAGCATGGCCGCGCCGAAGAACGCGCCCACAAGCGCAGCCACCACGAATGCGACCAGGAAATAGAGCACGATCTGGACGATGATCACGACCACCGTGTAGCCGACCGCCTTGTCCTCGGAGACACGCATCAGGCGCGGCAGGCCGAGATAGAGAAGATAAAGGCTGTAGAGGCCGACGATCGAGAGCATGGCGAGCATCGGGATGATCGCGAAGATGCCGGCGAGCCAGGCGGCGGTCGCCGAATAGGCCGCGACCTTGAACGCCTTCAACATGTCCTTGGTGCCGCCGAAGGTGGGGGCCAGCGCGTCGATAATCAGCGCGGACACGTAGCAGCTGACCAGCGTCATCACATAGCCGATCACGGCCATGCCGATCGACCAGTTCATCGGCGGCTTGTAGGTGACGCCCATGAGCGAATAGCCGAACACCTGTTGGCCGATCAGCCCGGCGATCGGCCCGATGGCGGCAAGGATGATGACATAGGATGTGTAGATGCCCCCGATCGTCGCGGGCTCGGCGTCGATAACGCCCCACTCGGTCTTCGGCGACATGATGATGTCCTTGACGCGGGCAACGAGCGGCTTGGAGCCCCCCGGCGGCGTAGGATTCGTCGGCCCGTCAGTCATGCAATCCTCCCCCTGTTTGGATTGGTCCGGAGTGAAGCATGTTCGGAGGGAAATCACAAGCGATGCGGCGCCGGTCCGCGAACGGGCGGCGGGCCCGGCCGGAACGAGCGCGGCCCAAACGCAAAAGGCCCCGCCGAAGCGGGGCCTTTTGAATGGTTGCGGGGGCAGGATTTGAACCTGCGACCTTCAGGTTATGAGCCTGACGAGATGGCGCCACCAAGGCCGGTCCGGGGGACCGGCCGACTGGCGACATGGGCTGCGGGGAGGCTTGGTTGCGGGGGCAGGATTTGAACCTGCGACCTTCAGGTTATGAGCCTGACGAGCTACCGGGCTGCTCCACCCCGCGACAAGCCAAACCTAACCGCAGTATGACAAAGTGAATGGGTTCTTTTTCGATCCGTGCTTGCGCGTCACGCCGGCTTCAAAGCCTGGCGACGACCTACTCTTCCAACGCTTAAGCGGTAGTACCATCGGCGCTGTC
>DASQFO010000134.1:0-1826 GCA_035633095.1 Allosphingosinicella sp.
GCGCGGCGGCCGTTGGGTAAAGGCGCCTCGCAGATCGCGAACATGTCGGCGCGGAAGAACAGCCGCGCGACCCCGCGGGCGACGTCGCGCGCGATCAAAGGCGCTTCGGCGAAGCATTCGGGCGCAAGCGAATCGGGCTGGCCGGCCATCGGGCCAGACTAGAATGAAACGGGAACGAAGTGAAGCGCGGCGGTCTTTGTCGCCGCGATTTCCGAATCGCCGGGCGTCCCCCGGCTCGAAATCACCCTATCGGTAAAAGACGTGGTTTCCGACGGTGGCGACGCGGGTCAGCCGCCACCCCGGATTGACCCGGCGGGCGTGGAAGAAGAGAGCGCGCGGCGCCGCCCCTTCGGCAAGGTTCCCCATCGCGATCTGGGCGATCGCGACGGCGATCCGCCAGTCGCGCGAGCCTTGCGGCGCGGCCGGGATGTGGCCGCCGCGAACGAAGGAGAATTGGCCGCGCTGGCGAACGACGCCGCACAGGGTCGGCGCGAACCGGCCCGATTGCGAGCGATTGATGATCACCTCGGCGACGGTGAGTTGGCCCGAGAGCGGCTCGCCCTTCGATTCCCAGTAGACGGCCCGGGCGAGGCAATCGCTCTCCTGGTCGGGGGTCTCGGTGCCCGAATAGTCGCCGACCAGGTCGGCCAGCGAACGGTGCGGGCGGGCGGGCGGCTCGTCGGAGAGGACGCTCTCCGGCACCGCCGGCGCCACGGCGTGCATCGCGACCGGAGCCGAAGGCGCGGCGGCATCGGCCTGGGGCGCCGGGTCGGTGAGGTCGTTCAGCCCGAGATTGGCCGCGGTCAGCGTCGTGCCGCCATGTTCGGTGTAGGACTGGGCCGGGCGCAAATCGCCCTGCGCGGCGATCGACGGGCCGGCAAGAGCCCCGGCCGTGCAAAAGGTGATGGCAGCCGCGGTCCAGGCCGCGGCGCGGAAGCTGCGTCGCATTGAAACTCTGTTCTATGCGGTCGGCTGATCGTACGCCGGATGGACCCCCACCCTGATCGCCCCCCGTCTCGCGTCGGCCGCCTGCTCCGTGAAGTGCGCGGTGGCAGCCTATGCTCGTCCGCTTGAAGTGCTGTCCCGGCGCTTGCGCCCGCAACGGTTAACGGTCAACCAACGGCGTTCATTTCAGCGGCGAACCGTTCGGCGGACGCGATATCCAGTTCCAAAATCCAGATGTCCGGATCATATTTCCGGCGCCGCTCAAGGAACTCTTTGAATTCTTCTTCATTCTCAACGCCTTGCCTGGACTGTTCCCAGGCATAGCTTCCATCGGGCCGGAGCAGCCGCTCGACGAAGCACGCTTTTCGGCCCTTTTCGGCCAGAATCACGGTGACCGATCCGGCGGTCGGATCGCCCTTGGCGAGGACCGCGCCATTGCCGCCTTCGTCCTGGGCGCGGCGGAGCAGCGCCGCGACCAGCACCGAGCTCGCCAGCCGCTGCGTCATCCGGGCCGGTAGCCGTCGAGGCCGGACAGAGGAATGTGCGAGCGCATGAAGGTCCCGGTGCCGCGCGCCGCCTCCTCGCCGTCGGGCAGGATCAGCCGCGCCTCGCCGACGAAGACGCGGCGCTTGCCGCTCACCCAGCGGCCTTCGGCGAGGGCCGGTCCGGCCCTGAGCGGCCGGGTGAAGACCAGGTTGAACGCGGTGGTCAGGAGAAAGCGGTCGCTGACCATCGAGTTGCAGGCGTAGAAGGCCGCATCGTCCATCATCTTGAAATAGAGCGTACCGTGCGCCGCTCCGGCGGCATGGTGGGTTCCGGGCCCGACCTCGAAGCGGATCCGCGCCACGCCGGCTTCGATCTCGATCTCCGAGTCGAACAAT
>DASQFO010000135.1:0-4704 GCA_035633095.1 Allosphingosinicella sp.
GGTTGCGGCAAGACAGGCCCGGGCTCGGGCTGGGTCTGGGGCGCGGGCTCCTCCGCCTCGACGGCTGCGTCGCGCGCGACGGCGGCCTCCTCCTCGGCGCGGCGATTCTCCTCGGCGCGGCGCTTCTCGTCCTCGGTTGCGTCCTTGGCCTGCTTCTCCTCGCGGCGGCGGGCCTCTTCAAGCGCGGACTGGCGGTCCCCCTCGGCCTCGCGCAGCAGCTTGTCCTGCAGCTCGCGGCGCGTCGTGGTGGCGTCGAGCGTCGGCGCGGCCTGCTTCGGTGCGGCCTTGGGCTCGGGCGCGCGGGCGACAGGCGCGGGCTCGGGCGCCGCCGGCTCCGCCTTCGGCGCTTCCACCTCGCCCGGACGGCCGAGGATGCGGCGCTTCTTGACCTCGACCACGACGGTGTTCGACCGGCCGTGGCTGAAGCTCTGCTTCACCTTGCCTGTTTCGACCGTGCGCTTGAGGCCCAAGGGCGCGCGCGTGCCGAGCTTCGGCTTGTCTGTCGTCTCGCTCATTTAAACCCTTCACTCACATCCAAAGGCCCCAGGTCCGCAGGGTGCGCATCCGGCGCACCCGCGGCCTCTAGCCCAGCATCACGTCCGATAAAAGCGCGCCACCGGCCGAGCGCGTGGTCGACACGCGCCGCCGCAGCCCGATCGATGATGGCGACATGTACCACATTTTCGCGGCCGAGGGCCAACGACAATATGGCCCGGCCTTCCGGGAAAACCAGCCCCTGCCGGCCGCTTCCCTCTTCGTCGCGGCCGACCCGCCAGGCCTGGTCGAGCTTGCGGCGGCCCTCGGGACTCGCGTCGGCGGCGTGGAGCAGCAGCGCGACCTGGCCGCGCCGCGCGGCGGTCTCGATCCGGTCGGCCCCGGTCGCGAGGTTGCCGGCCCGCGCCTCCAGCCCGAGCCGGTCGAGCGCCGCCTTTCGGAGCGCCGCCTCGATCCGCTCGCCGAGATCGGCGGGAACGACGACGTCGCCGCCCTTGAACGCCCGGGCGAGCGCGCCCTTCAGCTTGCCCTTGGCCTGCGCCGCCTCGAGCGTTTCCCGGTCGACGCCGATCCAGGCGCCGCGGCCCGGCGCCTTGGCGCGCACGTCGGGCGCCACCCCGCCGTCGGGGCCGAGCGCGAGACGGATGAGGTCGTCCCGGGCGGCATGCTTGCCGCTCAGGATGCACTTGCGCTCGGGCGTGTGGCTGCCGCCTAGTGGATCATGGGGAGGATTCCGCATTCGCGTCCTCCCCGGCTTTGGAATCCTCGTCCTCGAACCAATGGGCGCGGGCGGCCATGATGATCTCGTTGCCCTGCTCCTCGTTGAGGCCGTATTCGGCGAGCACGCCGCCCTTGTCCTCGGGCCGGTTGCTCGGCTCGCGGCGGCGCGGCTCGACCCTTTTCCGCTGGATCAGCTCGTCGGTGGCGAGGTCGGCGAGGTCGTCCAATGTCCGGATATTGGCCTTGCCGAGCGTCACCAGCATCGCCTCGGTGAGATAGGGCATTTCGGCGAGCGCGTCCTCGACGCCCAAAGCGCGGCGCTCCTCGCGGGCGGCTTCCTCGTGGCGCTGGAGCGCTTCGGCGGCGCGGCTCTGCAGCTCGGCGGCGAGCTCCTCGTCGAAGCCTTCGATGCCGGACAGCTCCTCGGCCTCGACATAGGCAACCTCCTCCAGGGCGCCGAAGCCCTCGGCGACGAGGAGCTGGGCGAGCGTCTCGTCGACGTCGAGTTCCTTCTGGAACAATTCCGAGCGCTCGACGAACTCGCGCTGGCGCTTCTCGGAAGCGTCGGCCTCGGTCATGATGTCGATCGCCGAGCCGGTGAGCTGGCTCGCCAGCCGCACGTTCTGGCCGCGGCGGCCGATGGCGAGCGAGAGCTGGTCGTCGGGGACGACGACTTCGATCCGGCTCTCCTCCTCGTCGATGACGACGCGGGCGACCGTGGCCGGCTGGAGGCCGTTGACGACGAAGGTGGCGAGATCCTCGGACCAGGGGATGATGTCGATCTTCTCGCCCTGCAGCTCCTGCACGACGGCCTGGACCCGGCTGCCCTTCATGCCGACGCAGGCGCCCACGGGGTCGATCGAGCTGTCGTGGCTCAAGACGCCGATCTTGGCGCGGCTGCCCGGATCGCGGGCGGCGGCCTTGATCTCGATGATGCCGTCGTAAATCTCGGGGACTTCCTGCGCGAACAGCTTCTTCATGAAATCGGGATGCGCGCGCGAAAGGAAGATCTGCGGCCCGCGATTCTCGCGGCGGACGTTGAGGATCAGGCTGCGGGTGCGGTCGCCGACGCGCAGCACCTCGCGCGGGATCTGCTGGTCGCGGCGGATGACGCCCTCGGCGCGGCCGAGATCGACGACCACATGGCCGAACTCGACGCGCTTGACGACGCCGGTGATGATCTCGCCTGCCCGCTCCTTGAACTCCTCATATTGCCGTTCCCGTTCCGCATCGCGGACCTTCTGGAAGATGACCTGCTTGGCGGCCTGGGCGGCGATCCGGCCGAACTCGATCGGCGGCAGCGGATCGACGATGAAGTCGCCCAGGGCCGCGCCCGGCTGGAGCTTCTCCGCATCTTCGAGGCTCACCTGCTTGAAATAATCCTCGACCTCCTCGACCACCTCGACGACGCGCCACAGGCGCAGGTCTCCGCTAGTCGGATCGAGCTTGGCGCGAATGTCGTTCTCGGCGCCGTAGCGGGCGCGGGCGGCGCGCTGGATCGCGTCCTCCATCGCCTCGATCACGATCATGCGGTCGATCAGCTTCTCGCGCGCGACCGCGTCGGCGATCGCGATCAATTCGGCCTTGTTGGCGGAAACGGCGCCGGGCGCTCCGGGGGCTTCGGTGGCCATGGTCAATCCTGTCCTTCTTCTTCGATGGTGTCGGCGCCATCGCTCGAAAGCGGCGCGGTCGCCTGAATGAGCCTGTCGGTCATCAGCAGCTTGGCGTTGCGGACGGCGGCGAATGGAATCGCGGTCGGCCCCAGCCCATCGACGTCGATACGGACTTGATCGCCGTCCACCCCGATGAGGTCGCCCGAGAGCTGCTTGCGGCCATCCATGGGCTCGACCAGGTGGATGCGGGCCTCGTGGCCCTTCCAGTCGTCATAGTCGGTCAGGCGGGTCAGCGGCCGGTCGATCCCGGGCGAGCTGACCTCGAGCCGGTAGGCCTCCTCGATCGGGTCCTTCTCGTCGAAGAGGTCGGAGAGCCGGCGCGACAGCCGCGCGCAATCGTCGAGCGTCAATTGCCGCGTGTCGGGCCGCTCGGCCATCACCTGCAGAGTGGGGTCGGAAGCGCCGCCGATCATCTTGACGCGCACCAGCATCAGCCCCTCGGCTTTGGCTTCGGGCTCGATCAACCTGGTCAGCTCGGCGATGTCCGCCATCGGGTCTCCTTCATCAGTCCGTCATTGCGAGCATAGCGAAGCAATCCACAGCAGCGGCAAACGCAGGCTGGATTGCTTCGTCGCTTCGCTCCTCGCAATGACGGCGGGCAACACACCCAAAACTCCTCCGGCGCCGGCCCCGTCCCCGGGACCAGCCTCAACGTCGCAACGATGTCGAGGAAGGTGATGGGTATATAGGAGGGAGGGGGAGTGGGGGCAAGCGGGGATTGCGGTCCGCGCCGACCCGTGTCCGCGCCTTTACTCGTCGTCGCCCTGAAGAATCTCGTTAAGATAGGCCTCCGTGAAAGCGGCCCGTTTCTCTGGCGTTTGCCCTAGGAACTTTGCAGTGGCGCCTTCTATCAAATCAACGACAGCAGTGGTCGAATGAATATGACTGCCGAGGGCCTCTAACCTGTCGAGCATCTTCAGACGACCTGAAGGCGTCATAAACTCTTCTGCATGCTCTCGGAAGAACCTGTGGCAAAGCTCGTCCCGATTTCGCTTTGCGACGCGGATCATTTCCTGGGTGGATTCATCAATGCCGATCGCGTCGAAAACTCTCTTGATCATATTCCCGAGAGTCAGCTCGAAACTCGAATCGAGTGTGTGATCGACCAACGTTTCCCAAGCTTCCTGAGTTCGGACAACACCTACGGCTTTCACGAGTTCAGCGGTCAGCAGGAGGTTCGCGATCGAATGCTCGAACACCTGAGCATGATAGACGGCCAGGCCGAACCTCGCATACACCTCCTTTTGCTGCTCAGCCTCGTTCCAATTTTCGGGTAGAGGCGGGAAGGCGTCGGAATTAGACATGGTTGTCGCGAAATCTCCCTCTTGAATTTCGCCCTAGATATGAGGTCCCCCGAAGGGGAAAAAGGGGACAGTCACAAATTGTGCCTGCCCCACTTAGCGGTCCAGGGCTAGGAAACGCGCAATGGACTTCGACGACCAGCTGCGCCGCTATTTCGGGACGACCGACCTCTCCTCGCTGCGGCCCGAGGCGCTCGCGGCCGGCATCGAGCGGATGCGGGTCGATCTGGGGCTGGAGAAGGACCGGGGGCGGCGCTTCGCTTTGTGGGCGCTGATGCACATGCTCGGCGCCGCGCCCGACCTCGACGTCGCGTTCAAGAATGAGGAGGACCGCGACGCCGCCCGCGCCTTCATGGATCTGGCCGAGCGGCCGGAGGCGAGATGAACCCACGCCCATGAAGATTATCGGCAAACGTCAGCCCCATGTCCGCGGCGCCGCGCTTGTGCTACAGGTCCCCTATGAAGCCCGAACGCGCCATTTTCGAGGATAAGGAGGCGGCCGAGAAAGCCGCTGA
>DASQFO010000136.1:0-3004 GCA_035633095.1 Allosphingosinicella sp.
ATTGCCGCGACCAGCTGCACCCGAGCCGGAAAGGTCACATGCGCGTTCGCCCGGGCGACCTGCACCGTCCCCGTCTCCAGCGGCTGACGCAGCGAATCGAGCACGCCGCGCTGGAACTCCGGCAGCTCGTCGAGAAAGAGCACGCCGAGATGGGCGAGACTGACCTCGCCGGGGCGGACCTTGAGCCCGCCGCCGACCAGAGCCGGCATCGAGGCGCTGTGGTGCGGCGCGCGGAACGGCCGCGTGCGGACCAGGCGGCCGTCCTTGAGCTCGCCGGCGACGCTCGCGATCATCGAGACTTCGAGCGCCTCGGACGGCGTCAGCTCGGGGAGGATCGCCGGCATGCACGCGGCGAGCAGCGATTTTCCCGCGCCCGGCGGTCCCGTCATCAAGAGGTTGTGGCCGCCCGCCGCGGCGATTTCGAGCGCGCGCTTGGCGGTCTCCTGTCCTTTGACCTGCGCCAGGTCCGGCCCGAAGCCCGGCGGATCGGCGACGCCGGGCCGGGGGGGCGACAGCACCGCGCTGCCGCGCAAATGGTTGAGCAGGGCGATGAGGTCGGGCGCCGCCACCACTTCGATGTCGCCCGCCCACGCCGCCTCGGGGCCCTGCGTCGCCGGGCAGATCAGCCCGAGGCCCTGCGCCGAAGCGTGGATCGCGGCCAGCAGCACGCCGGGCGAAGGCGCGATCCGGCCGTCGAGGCTCAATTCGCCGACCGCGAGATAGCCCGCGAGCGTCTCGCGGTCGATCGCGCCCATCGCGGCGAGCAGGCCGAGCGCGATCGGCAGGTCGTAGTGCGAGCCCTCCTTGGGGAGGTCGGCGGGCGAGAGGTTGACCGTGATCCGCCTGGGTGGCAGCGACAGGCCGATCGCGGCCAGCGCGGCATGGACTCGCTCGCGGCTCTCGGCGACCGCCTTGTCGGGCAGGCCGACGACGAGGAATTTGGGCAGGCCGCTCGCGATCTGGACCTGGACCTCGACGCCACGCGCCTCAAGACCCAGGAACGCGACCGTGGCGACATGCGCGACCATCTTTCTCCCCGATTTCCGTCCGGTTCGGCGGAAAGTCCATCCGTTTTGAATTGGTCCGACCGCGAAGTCGAGCGAAAGCATGGCTTTGCATAACAAAGATTCGTCCCCACATGGAGGAGATGAGCCGAAAACGAACCGGACCCGGATGGACGGAAATCTCCCTCGTTCGCCAATGCCTGGTCGCGCTCGGCTTCGTGCTGATCGCGGTCACGCCTTTGGTCGGGCCGATTCCGGGACCGGGGGGGATCATCGTCTTCGGCGCGGGACTCAGCCTGATCCTCAAATATACCGGCTGGGCGAAGCGGCTCTACGTGCGCTTCAAACGGCGGCATCCGAACAAGGGCCGCTGGACCGACTGGAGCCTGCGCCGGCCGAGCGCCCGCCGGCGCGAGGAAGCGCAGCGGCAACGTGACACCGACAATTGACTTTGCGGACCGCTTTGCCTATCGCGCCCGACAACGAGGCCGCCCCATTGGCGGCCGTTTTCTTTCGATCCGAATTACGAGGAATGAGCGATGAAGCGCACCTTCCAGCCGAGCAATCTCGTGCGCAAGCGCCGGCACGGCTTCCGCGCCCGGATGGCGACCGTCGGCGGACGCAAGGTTCTGGCCGCGCGCCGCAGCCGCGGCCGCAAGAAGCTGTCAGCCTGACCAAGGCTGGTAACGGCCTGATTACGAACGAGATCGGCAAGCTGAGGCGCCGCGCGGATTTCCTCGCGGCCAATGCGGGCCGGCGCGCGCCGACGCCCGGCTTCGTCCTCCTCGTCCGCCCCCGCGGCGACGACGACCCCGCCATCCGCCTCGGCCTCACAGTTTCGAAGAAGGTCGGCAATGCCGTGGTCCGCAACCGCATGCGGCGGCGCCTGCGCGAGCTTGCCCGCTCGATCCTGCCGCGAGTGGGGATCGCCGGCGCCGATCATGTCCTGATCGGCCGCGCCGGCGGGATCGAGCGGCCGTTCGCCGAGCTTGGCGCCGACTTGGAGCGCGCGCTGGCGAAGCTCTCCCGGTGATCGCCAGGCTCCTCATCCTGATCGCGCGTGGCTGGCAGCTCGGCCCGTCGCAAATCCTGCCGCCGAGCTGCCGCTACCAGCCCAGCTGCTCGGCCTATGCAATCGCGGCGCTTTCCCGCTATGGCGCGCTGCGCGGCTCCTGGCTCGCGATCCGCCGTCTTAGTCGTTGCCACCCCTGGGGGGGGTCGGGCCACGATCCGGTACCATGAGGGGTAAAAGGTGAGTAACGACAATCGTAACATGATCCTGGCGATCGTCCTTTCGGCGATCGTCCTGTTCGGCTGGGGCTTTCTGACGCAGAGCGTCGTGCCGACGGCGAATCCGCCGGCGGCCAAGACCGAGAACGGCAAGCAGGCCCCGGCCGCGCAGGCCCCGGCCGCGCAGCCGCAGGCCGCGCCCGCGCCGGCCGCGCGCCGCGCCGATCTCAACCCCGGCACGGTGGTCCGCGACAGCCGCGCGCGGGGCGAGCGCATCGAGATTCGCACCCCACGCCTTTCCGGCACGATCAACCTGGTCGGCGCACGGATCGACGATCTCGTTCTGGCCGGGACCGACCCCAGGCTCGGCCATCGCGACGGCATCGGCCGCAATGCCCAGCCGATCCGCCTGTTCTCGCCGGACGGCACGCCCCGCGCCTACCATGCCGGCTTCGGCTGGAGCGGCGCGGCCGGCATCCCCGCGCCCGACACAAGCTGGAGGGTGACAGGCTGCGCCCGGGACGCCCAGCGCCCTGCCGCTGCCGCACCTGCCGCTCCTGCCCCTGCACCTGCACCCGCCGCGGCTGCCGCCCCGCCTCCCGCCACCGCGCCTGCACTCGAATGCGATCCGCGGCGGGTGGCGCTGACGCCCTCGCACCCCGTGACCCTGACCCACGACAATGGCCGCGGCCAAGTCTACACGATCGTGCTCCGGGTCGACGACGGCTATCTGTTCACCGCCGAGCAAAGCGTGGTCAATCGCGGCGCTC
>DASQFO010000137.1:0-5716 GCA_035633095.1 Allosphingosinicella sp.
GCCTGGCTGTTCTGGGGCGCCGAGGATTTCGCCCGCGCACGGCGGCGGATCGAGACCGAGGTCGAGCAGAGCCGCCGCGCCGGCGAGCGCGAGCGGCTCAACGCGCTGGCGACCCTGGTCGAAACCGCCGGCTGCCGCCGCGCGATCCTGCTGCGCCATTTCGGCGAGGAGCCGCCGGCCGAATGCGGCAATTGCGACAATTGCCTGAATCCGCCGCAGGCGATCGACGCCAGCACGACCGCGCAGAAGCTGCTCTCCGCCGCGTTCCGCACCGAGATGCGCTTCGGCGTCGCGCATTTGACCGACGTGCTGGCCGGGCGCGAGACCGACAAGGTGCTTGGTTTCGGCCACCACCGGCTCAGCGTCTTCGGCATCGCCGACGAGAACGAGCTGGCGCTGGTCAAGCCGGTCGCGCGCGCGCTCATGGCCCGCGACGCGCTCCGCGCCGACGATTTTGGCGGCCTCTCGTTCGGCCCCGCCGCGAGGCCGATCCTAAAAGGGGCGGAAAAGCTCGAGATCGTGCTGCCGCCCAAGCGCAGCCGCGCCCGCCGCGGCCGCAGGGCGGAGGAATATCCGCACGATCCGTTGTTCGAGGCGCTGCGCGCCCGCCGCCGCGACCTGGCGGCCGAAGCCGGCGTGCCGCCCTACGTCATCTTCCACGACAGCACGCTGCGCGAGATGGCCGCGCTGAAGCCGGGCACGCTGCAGGCTCTGTCGGGCGTCGCGGGCGTCGGCGAGGCGAAACTGACGCGCTACGGCGCCGCGTTCCTCGACGTCATCGCGGGCTGGGAGCCGGCATGACGTCGGCGGGGGCTAACACGGGTTAAGAGCCGCGGGGCATCAGCGCCCGAGCATATTTTCCGGCCTGACCACGCGGTCGAAGGTCGCCTCGTCGACCAGCCCGAGCTCGAGGCCCGCTTCCTTGAGGGTCAGCCCCTTTTCGTGGGCGTATTTCGCGATCGCGGCGGCATTGTCGTAGCCGATCTCGGGCGCGAGCGCGGTCACCAGCATCAGCGAGCGGTTCATCAGCTCGGCGATCCGCCGTTCGTCGGGCTTCATCTCGTCGAGGCAGCGCGCGGTGAAGCTTTCGATGCCGGTGCTCAGAAGGTCGATCGAGCGCAGCACCGCGGCGCCGATCAACGGCTTGAACACGTTGAGCTCGAGATGGCCCTGGAGGCCGCCGATCGTGACCGCGACATGATTGCCCATCACCTGGGCGGCGACCATGGTCAGGCTTTCGCATTGCGTCGGATTGACCTTGCCCGGCATGATCGAGCTGCCCGGCTCGTTCTCCGGAAGCTTGAGCTCGCCGAGGCCGCAGCGCGGCCCCGAGCCGAGCAGGCGAATGTCGTTGGCGATCTTGGTCAGCGACACCGCGAGGAGGTTCAAGACGCCCGAAAGCTCGACCAGGGTGTCGTGCGCGGCCAGCGACTCGAACTTGTTCGGCGCGGTCTCGAAGGGGAAGCGGGTCAGGTTGGCGATCTCGGCCGCGAACCTCTCGGCGAAACCCTTGGGCGCGTTGAGGCCGGTGCCGACCGCGGTGCCGCCCTGGGCGAGCTGGTAGAGCCGGGGCATGACCGCCTCGAGGCGGTCGATGCCGGTTTCGATCTGGAACGCATAACCGGAAAATTCCTGGCCCAGCGTCAGCGGGGTAGCGTCCTGGAGATGGGTGCGGCCGATCTTGACGATCCGGTCCCAGCCGTCCGCCTGCGCGGCGAGCCGGCGGTGAATATTGTGCAGCGCCGGGACCAAATGCTGGTTGACCGCGCGCGCGGCGGCGACGTGCATCGCGGTCGGGAAGCAGTCGTTCGACGATTGACCCTTGTTGACATGGTCGTTGGGGTGGACCGGCTCCTTGCCGCCACGCTTGCCGGTCAGGATTTCGTTGGCGCGGCCGGCGATCACCTCGTTGGCGTTCATGTTCGATTGGGTGCCCGATCCGGTCTGCCAGATGACGAGCGGGAACTGGTCGTCGAGATGGCCCGCGGCGACCTCGCCCGCGGCCTGCTGGATCGCTTCGCCGAGCTGCGCGTCGAGCCCGCCGCCGCGCGCATTGACCCGCGCCGCCGCTTGCTTGACGAAACCCAGAGCGTGGACGATCTCGACCGGCATCCGCTCGCGCATGCCGAACGGAAAATTCTCGATCGAGCGCTGGGTCTGGGCGCCCCAATAGCAGTCGGCCGGGACTTCGATCGGCCCGAAGCTGTCGGTTTCGATGCGGGTGCTGCCGTTCATCTCTGCCCCCAATAGCTCGCCTTCCCCGGCTCTAGAACGATCGGGCGCCCGGGTGAAGGGAGGATCAGCGGCCGGCGATGGTTGCGCCGACCCATTCGGCATAAGCCGAGACCCGCGTATAGACGGTGACCGGCTGATCCGCCGCGCAGCCCGAGCCGAAGCTGACGATCCCGGCGACTCGGTCGGAGCGGTCGGCGGCCTCGACCACCAACGGCCCGCCCGAATCGCCGACGCAGGTTTCGTCGGGTCCCGCCCCGGCGCAGATTCGCGTGGCGCCGGTCGATGGGCCGCCGCCGCTGCCGAGCCGAGCCGCGCAGTCCGCCGGGTCGATCGTGCGGACCTCGGCCTCGCGCAGCCGGTCCGAGACCAGCGCCGCCGGCGCGCCCGAGCCAAGCGTTGCGTTGGCGGCGAGCCGGCCTTCGTACAGGCTGCCAAAGCCGAGCACGGTCGCCGAAGCGGGATCGCGGGCCGGGGCGCGGGTGGCGATGTCGGCGATCAGCGGCCCGGCGATCGTCTCGAGCCGGACCAGGGCGATGTCGTTGTCCTGGCCGGCCGGATCGTAATCGGGGTGGATCACGATCCGCGCGACCGCGACCTGCGCCGCCGCGGGCACGTCGCTCAGCCGGCTCGCGCCGACCTCGGCCCACAGACCCTGCTCGGTGATGCGCTCGCCGCGCGGATTGTGGAAGCAGTGCGCGGCGGTCAGGATCCATTGCGGCGCGATCAGGGCCCCGGCGCAGAAATAGACCCGCTCGGCCGGGGCGTCGGCGCTGCGCGACAGCGCCGCCACATAGGGATAGCGGATGGTGTCGGCGGCGCGCCCGAAATCCTGCGCATCGGCGCCGCCCGCGGCGAACGAAGCGAACGCGGCGGCAAGCGCTTTCGCGCTACTTCTTCCGGCCGAAATCGATCGAGACCACATTCGAGCCGTCCTCGATCGGCTCGGGCGCGGGCGGGTCGTTTTCCGCCCGCTCGAGCTCGTCGAGGCCCTCCTGCTCCCCTCGCGCGTGGAATTGCAGCGCGAAATCGACCGCCGGATCGACGAAACCGGTGATCGCGGAAAAGGGGATGGTGAGCTTGGCCGGCGCCTGGTTGAAGGAGAGGCCGACCTCGAACCCGTCGTCGCGGACCTTCAAATCCCAGAACCGGTTCTGGATGACGATGGTCATCTCGTCGGGGAATTTCTCGCTGAGGTGGCGCGGGATGTCGACGCCGGCGGCGCCGGTCTTGAAGGTGATGTAGAAATGGTGCTCGCCGGGCAGCCGCCCGGTCGCCTCGACCTCGCCGAGCACCCGCCCGACAACGGCGCGCAGCGCCTCCTGCACGATCTCGTCATAGGGAATCAGGCTGTCTGGCGTCTCGTCGGTCATGAAGTCGAGTGGTAACGCTGTGGATATAGGGGTCAAGGCGTTCTATCTCCCCGCGAAGGGAGCCCGCTTATGCCGATCGACGCCACCCAGCCCTATGACGAGAGCAACATCTTCGCCCGCATCCTGCGCGGCGAGCTGCCGTGCGCCAAGGTCTACGAGGACGAGCACGTCCTCGCCTTCCACGACATCAGGCCGCTGGCGCCGGCCCACATCCTGGTGATCCCCAAGGGCGCCTACGTCTCCTGGGACGATTTCTCCGAGAGCGCCTCCGAGGCGGAGATCGCCGGCTTCGTCCGCGCCGTCGGCAGGATCGCGCGCGACGAAGGGCTGGTCGCGGCCGGTTACCGCCTGCTCGCCAATGTCGGCGCCGATGGCGGCCAGGAAGTCCCCCATCTCCACGTCCACATTTTCGGCGGCCGCGGCCTGGGGCCGATGCTGGCGCGGTGATTATGCCTTGCCCCTGCGCGGGAACCGGCTAGGTTCCGGCCCACGGCCAAAAGCGAAATAAGGGGATTGTCGATGGCGAGTGCCGCTCCAAGGGGTTTCCTGGCGCGCATCATGATGCGCAAGACGGTGGCTCAGGTCCAACGGGAAACCCAAACCAGCGAGCTCAAACGCTCGCTCGGCCCCTGGAACCTCGTCTTCCTCGGCATCGGCTGCATCATCGGCGCCGGCATCTTCGTGCGCACCGGCAACGCGGCCGCGCTGCACGCCGGGCCCGCCGTTTTGCTGTCGTTCGTCATCGCCGGCATCGTCTGCGCCTTCGCCGGTCTCTGCTACGCCGAGCTGTCCTCGACACTGCCGGTCTCGGGCTCGGCCTACACCTATTCCTACACGACGCTGGGCGAATTCGCCGCCTGGGTGATGGGCGCGCTCCTTCTTCTCGAATATGGCCTCGCCGCGTCCGTCGTTTCGGTGGGCTGGTCCGGCTATGTGGTGAGCCTGCTCGGGGACATGGGCCTCCATGTGCCGGCACAGCTGACCGGACCCATGGGCTATCCCAAGGTGCTGGCGGACGGGACGACGATCACCACCGTCTTCAATCTGCCGGCCTTCCTCGTCTGCGCCATCCTCGCGCTGCTGCTCGTGCTCGGCGTTTCGGAATCGGCGAAGGTCAATAACCTCATCGTCGCGATCAAGGTGACCGTCCTGGTCGCCTTCATCCTCGTCGGCGGCTTCCTCATCGCCCAGAACTGGAGCACCTTCGCGCCCAATTGGGAGCCCTTCATCCCCGAGCCGACGGGCGAGCCGGGCGAGTTCGGGTTGACCGGCATCGTTCGCGCCGCCTCGATCGTCTTCTTCGCCTATATCGGCTTCGAAGCGGTCTCGACCGCCGCCCAGGAGGCCAAGAATCCGGCCAAGGACATGCCGTTCGGGATCATCGGTTCGCTGGTCGCGTGCACCATCATCTACATCCTGGTGTCGATCGTGCTGACCCTGATCGTCGACTATCGCCAGCTCAACGTGCCGGATCCGGTCGCGGTCGCGGTCGACGCTTTCGGCCCGCAATGGGCCTGGTTCGCCTCGACGACCAAGATCGGCGCGATCATCGGCCTGACCTCGGTCATCCTGGTGCTGATGTACGGCCAGACCCGCATCTTCTACACGATGGCGCGCGACGGTCTGCTGCCCAGGGTCTTCTCGCGCGTCCACCCGAAATTCCGCACGCCCTGGATCAACACGCTTGTCGTCGGTCTCGCGGTGGCGATCGCCGGCGGCTTCTTCGACATCAATTTCCTGGGCGACGCGACGTCGGTCGGAACGCTCGCGGCCTTCGCGATCGTCTGCCTCACCGTGATCTGGCTGCGCCGGACGCACCCGGAGATCCCGCGCGGCTATCGCGTCCCCTTTTATCCGGTCGTGCCGGCTCTGGGCATAGCGTCGTGCGTCTGGCTGATTACCTCGGTGCCCTGGAATGTGCTGATCTTCTTCGGCTGGTACGTGCTCGGGGCGGCCGTCCTCTACTTCGTCTACGGAATGCACAATTCGGAGCTTGCCAAGGGCCACGACGTCATGGCCGACGACGAGACGCCCTATTTCCCGGAGGATGCGCCGCTCGGCCCCGACGGCAAGCCCATCATCCGGCCCTGACGCCCGGCTGAAATCGAGAT
>DASQFO010000138.1:0-7088 GCA_035633095.1 Allosphingosinicella sp.
GCCTCCAGGCGGTCGCGGGCGACCTCGCCGCGGCCAACGCGCTGTGCGCCAGCCTCAAGGCCTCGGGCCAGGGCTGTCAGGTGAAGAGGTAGGCCTTAGCCCTCTCCCCTTCAGGGGAGAGGGTTGGGAGAGGGGACTGCACGTGACTCCCCCTCTCCCCGACCCTCTCCCCGCAAGCGGGGAGAGGGAGACTTGGCCCTCTACGTCCACTGGCCGTTCTGCGTCTCCAAATGCCCCTATTGCGACTTCAACAGCCACGTTCGGGAATCGATCGACCAGGGGGCGTGGCGCGGCGCTCTGCTCGCCGATCTCGCGCACGAGGCGCGCGAGACGCCCGGCCGGCAGCTGGGCTCGATCTTCTTCGGCGGCGGCACGCCCTCGCTGATGCCGCCGGCCACGGTCGCGGCATTGATCGAGGCGGCTGAGGCCGATTGGGGCTTCGCACCGGACATCGAGATCACGCTCGAGGCCAATCCTTCATCGGTCGAGGCCTCCCGTTTCGCCGACCTCGCAAGCGCCGGCGTCAACCGGGTTTCGCTCGGCCTTCAGTCGCTCAACCACGAGTCGCTGCGTTTTCTCGGACGCGCGCACGACGTGGACGAAGGGCTGAGGGCGCTCGGCACCGCCCAGTCGGCGTTCCGCCGGGTCAGCTTCGACCTCATCTATGCCCTGCCCGGCCAGAGCGCCGGGGCCTGGCAAAAGGAGCTCGCCCGCGCCCTCCTGTTCGGCACCGGCCATCTCTCGCTCTACCAGCTCACCATCGAGCCCGGCACCCGCTTCGCGGCGATGGCGGCCAGAGGCGAGCTCGTCCCGGCCGATCCCGACGAGAGCGCATCGCTCTATGAGCTGACGCAGGCGATGACGGCGTCGGCCGGCCTCCCCGCCTACGAAATCTCCAACCACGCGCGCCCGGGCGAGGAGAGCCGGCATAATCTCAGCTACTGGCGCTACCAAAGCTACGCCGGCATCGGCCCGGGCGCGCACGGGCGGCGAAACGGGCAGGCGACGCAGCGCCACAGGAAGCCCGAAAACTGGCTGGCCGCCCTCGCCCGCAACGGCAACGGCATCGAGGAGGAGAGAAGCCTCGCACTCGCGGAGCAGCGCATCGAGGCGCTTCTGATGGGCCTGCGCCTCACCGAAGGAATCAGCTACGAGGAGAATGGGCTGGAAACGGCCGCGGTTGAGCGGCTCTCCGCCCAGGGCTTGCTCGACCGCGACAGCGATCGCCTGCGCGTCACCCCGCGCGGCATGCTGCTTCTCGATGCGATACTTGCGGAGATCGTGAAATAATCGTTATCCCGGCGAAGGCGGGGATCTCAGGACAAATGGTCACGGCTGTCCCCGCGAGACCCCGGCCTTCGCCGGGGTGACGGGTGCCCCGCACCCGTCAGTTGAAGCCGCGCGGCGCCGGCGAGACGACAATAGTGCCCGTCGCGGTCACTTCGCGCACTTCGAGCGCCCGGTCGGCGACGCCGTCCCGGCCGAACCGGAAGGCGCCGTCGACGCCCGTGAACCCCTCCGATTCCCTCAGCGCCCGCACCGGGAAGGCGCGGCCGACCGGCCAATCCGCGGCGACCCGCACGGCGAGCAGAACCGCGTCGTAGCCGAGCGACGCCAGCCGGAACGGCATCGAGCCGTAACGCGCGCGGTAGCGGCTGCGGAACTGGTTGAAGAGCGCATCCGAGGGCGCCGCGAACCAGGCGCCGCGAAGCGCGACACTGGCGCCGATATTGCTCTCCGTCGCCCACCGTTCGGTGGCAAGCAGCCGCGGCTGCGGCGACGCCTGGTGCAGGACCGGGACGGCCGCCAAAGCGGCGCGCGGGAGATCTGCGATGAGCACCGCGTCGAGAGCGCCCTGGCCGGCGAGCCGGGTCGCCGCGGCGCGCGGGCCGGTCGCGCTCGCATCGAAGGTCTGGATGCCGACCAGCCGGCCGCCCGCGCCCTCGACCGCCTGGATCAGCGCGCGGGCCGAGCGCTCGCCATAGACATTGGCCGGGACCAGGGCGCCGAAGCGGTTGGCGCCGCGCCCATGGGCGAAGGCGGCCACGCGCCGGATCGACTCGCCCGGGCTGAAGCCCATCACGTAAACGCCATCGCCCGCCACGCTGACGTCGTTCGAGAAAGCGATGACGGGCACGTCCGCCGCGCGCGCCGCCGGCGCGACGGCGCGCACATCCTCGGCGAGCAACGGCCCCAGGATCAGGCCGCTCCCTTCGGCGATCGCCTCGTTCACCGCCGGCAGGGCGCCAGCCGCGGTGTCGTAGGCGGTGATCCGGATCCTCTGCCCGCCGGTGTCGAGCAAGGCGAGGTTGGCCGCGTTCAATATCGACTGGCCGAGCGCGGCATCCCTGCCGCTCAGCGGAACCAGAACCGCGACCCGGTTGCGGGTCTCGTCAGACGGCAGGCGCGGATTCTGGGCCGGTCTTTCGGGCTGGAGAACCGGCTCGGCCGGCAGCGGCCGGACCGGGCGCTGGCGCGGGACGCAGCCGACCAGCGCCACCGCGATCATGGCGAACAGGCCGAGCCGCCCCATCACGCGGCCGGCTTGCGGGCGGAGGGCTGCTGATGCCATGACGTTACTCCCGATGGACGATGCACTCGAACCCGGCCTCTATATCGTCGCCACCCCGATCGGCAATCTCTCCGATTTGGGCCCGCGCGCGGCCTCGGTGCTGGCGCGCGCCGACCTGCTCGCGGTCGAGGACAGCCGGGTCACCGCCAGGCTGCTCCGGCATATCGGCGTCAAGCGGCCGATGACGCTTTATCACGACCACAATGCCGAAAAGGTCCGCCCGGGCCTGGTCGAGCGGATGCGGAGCGAAGCCGTCGCGCTCGTCTCCGACGCCGGGACGCCGCTCATCTCCGACCCCGGCTACAAGCTCGTCCGCGACGCCCGCGCCGCCGGAATCACCATCGTCACGATCCCGGGGCCCAGCGCCGTCATCGCGGCGCTCACCTTGGCCGGCCTGCCGACCGACCGTTTCGCTTTCTTCGGCTTTCTGCCCGCCAAGGCCGGGGCCAAGGCTGCCGCGATCGCCGAAGCGGCGACGTTCAGGGGCACGCTCGCTTTCTATGAGAGCGGCCCGCGCCTCGCCGCGACGCTCGCCGCTTTGCGCGACGGACTTGGCGACCGGGAGGCCGCGGTCGCGCGCGAAATCACCAAAAGGTTCGAAGAGACGGTCACCGCAACCCTGTCCGCGCTCGCCGCGCGCTATGCGCAAGCGCCGCCGAAGGGCGAGATCGTGATCATCGTCGCCCCGCCCGGCGAAGCCGATGCCGCGAGCGACGACGACATCGATGCCGCGTTGCGCGAAGCCATGGCCCGCCTCTCGCCGAGTCGCGCCGCCGCCGAGGTCGCCGAGCAGCTCGGCCTCCCGAGGCGCGCCGTCTACGAGCGCGCGCAACAGCTCAAATGACGCGCCGGCGCGCCGAGCGCGGCGGCCGGCGCGCCGAGCGGCTCGCCGCCTGGTGGCTGCGCCTCAAGGGCTGGCGCATCCTCGCGATCCGCGCCCGCACGCCGGTCGGCGAGGTCGACCTCGTCGCCCGCCGCGGCCGCACCCTCGCCTTCATCGAGGTCAAGGCCCGCGCCACCGACGCCGAGGCCGCATTGGCGCTCGACGAATGGCGCCTGCGGCGCGTCGCCCGCGCCGCCGAGGCGCTCGCGCCGCGCTACGCCCGCGACGGCGACGACATCCGGATCGACGCCATCTTCATCGTCCCGCGCCGCTGGCCGCGGCACCTGCGGAATGTCTGGCACGGGTGACAGCGCCGGGCCGCTCGCTTAAGCGGTGCCCATGAGCCTCGACGTCGCCGTCCAGATGGATCCGCTGGGGAGCATCGACATCTCCGGCGATTCGACCTTCGCGATCATGCTCGGCGCGCAGGCGCGCGGGCACCGGCTCCATCATTATGCCGCCGATGGGCTGAGCTGGATCGACGGGCGCCTCTGGACCATGGCGCATCCGGTCACGGTCCAGCGGGTCGAGGGCGATCATTACAGCTTCGGCGCGCCGAAAATCCTCGATCTCGGCCGCGACGTCGACGTCGTGCTGATGCGCCAGGACCCGCCGTTCGACCTCGGCTATATCACCGCCACCCATTTGCTCGAGCGGATCCAGGGGGAGACGCTGGTGGTCAACGACCCGGCCAGCGTCCGCAACGCGCCCGAAAAGCTCTGGGTGCTCGATTATGCCCGCTTCATGCCGCCGACCGCGATCACCCGCTCGCTCGGCGTGGCGCGCGAGTTCCTCACCCGGCACAAGGAGATCGTGATCAAGCCGCTGCACGGCAATGGCGGCAAAGCGGTGTTCAAGGTCGGCAGCGACGGCGCCAACCTCGCTTCGCTGATCGAGCTGTTCAACACGGCCTATCGCGAGCCGCACATGATCCAGGCCTTCGTGCCGAGCGTCGCGGAAGGCGACAAGCGCATCGTCCTCGTCGACGGCGAGTTGGCAGGCGCGGTCAACCGGATCCCGGGGGAGGGCGAGATTCGCTCCAACCTCGCCGTCGGCGGCAAGGCGGCCAAAGCCGAGCTGACCGACAGGGAAAGGGAGATTTGCGCCGCGATCGGGCCCGAGGCGAAAGCGCGTGGCCTCCTCTTCGTCGGCCTCGACGTGATCGGCGGCGAATGGCTCACCGAAATCAACGTCACCTCGCCGACCGGCATCGTCGCCATCGACAGGTTCAACGGCACCGACACCCCGGCGCGCATCTGGGACGCCATCGAAGCGAAGCTCCGGTAGCCCCGCGCCCAACGCGTCGCGTCACGCGCGCGGGTGGGCGTGGCGATAGACGTCCATGAGGTGCGCCGCGTCGACCGCGGTGTAGATCTGGGTCGAGCTCAGGCTGGCATGGCCGAGCAGCTCCTGGAGCGCGCGAAGGTCCGCGCCGCGCCCGAGCAGGTGGGTCGCGAAGCTGTGGCGCAGCGCGTGCGGCGTGGTCCGCTCGGAGAGGCCGAGCGCGCGCCGCGCCTTCATCACCGCCCGGCGAACGATCTCGCCCCGAAGCGGCCCGCCGCGCGCGCCCCGGAACAGCGGCTCGTCCTTTGCGACCGGATAGGGGCAGAGCGCGAGATAGGCGTAGATCGCCTCCCGCACCGTTGGCAGCAGCGGCACCACTCGGGTCTTGTTGCGCTTGCCGGTGACGACGAGCGCTTCGCCCAGCGGCAGCGCCGCGCCGGTCAGGCCGAGCGCCTCGGCGACGCGGAGCCCCGAGCCGTAGAGCAAGGTCAACACGGCCAAATCCCGCGCCGCGATCCAGGGCTGCTTCGCATCCTCCGCCGCTTCCTCGGCCAAAGCCACCGCTTCGTCGGGCGAGATCGGCCGCGGCACGCCGCGCGGCCGCTTCGGCGCCTTGATCCGCGGCAGCGCTCCCTCGCTCCCCGCTTCGGCCGCCGCGAAGGCGAGGAAGCCGCGCACCGCGGAGAGCTCGCGCGCCGCTGAGCTGTTGCCCAGCCCTGAGGCGCGGCGGACGGTCAGGAAGGCGCGAAGGTCAGCGGGCGTCAGCGCGCCCAGCGCAGCTGCGTCGACCCCCTCTCCCAAATGGCCGGCGAGGAAGCCGATCAGCCGGTGCGCGGTGGCGACATAAGCGCGGACGGTATGCTCGGACCGGCGGCGCTCGCGGGACAAAAAATCATGCCAGCGCTGCGCGATCGCGACCGCGCTCTCGCTGTCTAAGGAATCAGCCACCGGCCCATGCAGCGGGTCAGCACCCGCCCCAGGAAGTTGAGCAATTCGGAGCCGTGGCGGGTGTCGAAGCTCTGCGCGTTGCGCTGGCCGAGCGCGAGCAGCCCGCTCGGCAGCGGCGGCTCGCTGTTGAGGCTGATCAGCGCCTCGGCGCGAATCAGCTCGCAGGCCGGCCCGAACAAAGGATGGCCGCGCTCGACGCCGCGCAGCAGCACGCCGTCGAACCCCTTGACCGAGCGCTCGATCAGCCGGGCGTCGACGAACTGGAGCCCCGAAGCGTCGGCGCGCACGCCGGTGTCGCCCGCGAACAAGGCGACGGCGACCGCATCGAGGCCCAATATCTGCGGCCATTCCTGGGTGACGACGTGGAGCAGGTGATCGAGCCCCTCGGTCTCGATCGCGGCCAAGACGGCCTGGTGGATCGAGGAGACCGCGCCCGAATGGCCGCGCGCGAAGGCGATGAGGTCCTGATTGGCCTCCTCCGCCGCCGCGACCCGCGCGCGCAGATTGGCGAGCGCATGATTCTCGAAGCTGATCACCCTTCCCATGGCCCCGAGGGTAATACGGATATGGTTAAGAAGCGATGGTGAAATGATATTGTGCCGGGTGGGGACGCGCGGACTTTGTAAAAGCGATGAATCGCGCGATAAGAGTTGCGGTATGGATTTGGACCGCATCGCCCGCCTCACCGAGCAGCAGCGCGTGTGCCTGCGCCTCGTATTCGCGCACATGACTTCCAAGGAAATCGCCCCGCATCTCGGCATCGAGCCCGGCTCGGTCGATCAGCACATCAAGGCGGCAATGCGCATTCTCGACGTGGGCGATCGCAGGGCGGCGGCGAAGATGCTGGCGGAGGACGAAGGGAAAAGAGGACGCCCCGCCGCCTCGGGCGTCAGGATGCAGGAAGAGCCCGCGCCTTACGACGCAACACCACCGCGCCTGGAGCCGATCCTACCGCTGCCGCTGGAGGGCCTGCGTCCGACCCATGTGGGATGGATGAAGAGGCTCGGGTGGATCGTCGGGATAGCGATCGGCGTTGTCGTTGCGTTCGGAGCGCTGATCGCGGCGGCGGAAGCGTTCACGAGATACATGCGGTTTTGACCGATGAGGACTTTGCTCGACTTCTATACGATCGCGCGCCCTGGTTGGCCTCCATTGAATATGGTCGTCTTTAGTGCGCTCCTGATTTCCTGCACCGCGTACGCCTTGCGGAGAGGCGGCCCGCCGGAAAAAGTAACCGCGATACTGTTCACGCTCGGGGCATATTACACTGTCGCGGCGCTCTCGGAGTCGATCCCAAGGTTTAGATCGGTCGAGGTAGAAGTCTTGATCGTCGACCTCTTTCTACTGGTCGCCTTGGTCGCGCTGGCACTTCGCGCTGATAGGTTTTGGCCTTTATGGGTG
>DASQFO010000139.1:0-8128 GCA_035633095.1 Allosphingosinicella sp.
CGGACACGGCCACCGTCACGGCGCGCATGCCCGGGCCCAACGCGGCGGCGAGGAAGCCGCGCTCGCCGGGACGAACGATCGCGCCCTGGGTGAGCGGCTGGCCGGCGGTGATTTCGGAGCGGACGACGGTTCCGATCAGGCTCTGCTGGTCGGGCGCGCCGCCTTCGCCGCGGATGTAATAAGCGTCCTGGACCAGGCCCTGCGGCCAGGGCTGGTAGCGGAAGGCCTCGGCGTCGACGATGGTGCCGACGGGCAAGGTGCGGGTCGCGACCAGAACTTCGGGTCCCGCGGGAACCACCGGACCGGCCTGCGCCTGCGGCGCCGAGGCGCCGGAGAACATGTTCTTGGCCATCAGGGCGGTCACGCCCGCGATGAGGAGTGCGCCTACGAGCAGCACGATTTTCTTGACGTCCATGGCGACAAACGCCCCCCTTCCGGGACTGAGAGAAAAATCAGACCCTATTCATCAGCCAAACTGGTTAAGAAAACGTTCGCTAATCAGCCACAAACCGCCAAAAGCGATCGCGACGCCGTACGGAATTTCAAGTTGGCCGGTCTTCCGCGCGAGCCGCTGGCGGAGGAACAGGGCCAGCGTCAGCGCCCCGCCGGCCAGCGACATGATCACGATCAGGACCATGACCGCCGGCGCCGGCAGCCAGAGCGCGAGCGCGCCGATCAGCTTGACGTCGCCGCCCCCCATCGCGCCGATCGCGAAGGCGCCGGCGAACAAGAGGAAGACCAAGGCGGCGACGCCGATCTGGAGCGCGACGTCCGGCCACAGCGGCAGCCCGACCGACCACCAGAACGGGATCGCGAGCAAAGCGATCGCGATGTTGAGGCCGTTGGGAATCGTGCGCGACTTCAGGTCGCACCAGCTCGTGGCAAGGAGCATCAGCGCCAAAGCCCCGAGCAAAATCCAGGAGAACCCCGTTTCCATGGCGGCTGGGTCTAGACGCGGTTGCTTTCTAAACCGTAACCGTGGGCGATGGTAATTGAGCGCGCGCGATGGCGATCGCATCCGAAGGACGCCGTCTTCAGCGAGTGGACGGCGCCCGGCGGCATGAAGCTGCGCCGGATGGATTGGCCGCGCCGCAAAAGCCGAAAGGCGCGCGGCAGCCTCCTCTTCGCCGGCGGCCGCGGCGACTTCATCGAGAAATATCTCGAGGCCTTTGCCCATTGGCGCGACGCCGGCTGGAACGTGACCGCCTTCGACTGGCGCGGCCAGGGCGGGTCGCGCGGCGATAATGTGAACGCCAACGTCGAAAGCTTCGACGTTCTGATCGACGATCTCGCCGCCTTGATCGGGGACGTGCGCGCCGGCGCGCCCGGGCCGCACGTCGCCGTCGCCCATTCGATGGGCGGTCATCTGCTGCTGCGGACCGTCGTCGAGCGGCGGCCGGCCCTCGACGCGGCGGTGCTGGTCGCGCCGATGATAATGGTGAACAGCGCCCCGATCCCGGCCTGGCTCGCGCCCGACCTCGCCGACACGATGTGCCGGCTCGGCTTTCGCGCCCGGCCGATGTGGAAGACGCCGGTCGCGCTCACCCGCCCCGGATCGCAGCGCCAGCGCATCCTGACCGGCTCGCGCGAACGCTATGAGGACGAGCTCGCCTGGTGGGAGCAAGCGCCGGAGTTCAACCTCGGTCCGCCGAGCTGGGGCTGGCTGTGCGCCGCCTACCGCTCCGCCGAGGAGGCGTTCACGGCCGAGCGGCTCGCCGAGGTCGACCTGCCGATCCTGATCCTGGGCACCGACCGCGACCGCCTGGTCAGCGCGGCCGCGATTCGCCGGGTGGCCGCCGCGCTGCCGCGGGCCGAGCTCGAGATGGTCCCGGGCGCCGCGCATGAGATCCTGCGCGAGGCGGATCCGGTCCGCGCCGAAGCGCTCGCCCGGATCGACGCCTTCCTCGCCGGGCAGGCGCCATGAGCCGCGGGGCCGACATTGTCGTGATCGGCGCCGGCATGGCCGGGGCGAGCATCGCCGCCGAGCTGGCGGGCGCGGCGTCGGTGATCATCCTCGAGGCCGAAGACCGGCCCGGCTATCATTCGACCGGGCGCTCGGCCGCCTTCTGGTCGGAAAGCTATGGCGGGCCGCTGATCCAGCCGCTGACCAGCGCCTCGGGACCAATCCTCGCCGATTTCCTTGCGACCAGGGGCGCGATCCACATCGCGGACGCCGCCGGACGCGAGGCGCTCCACGCCCTCGCCGGACAATTTCCTCCCCCGCTGCTGCGCCCGCTCGGGCGGGGCGCGCTGGAGGCGGCGATTCCGGGCTTGCGACCGGGCTGGGACGAAGGGCTTGCCGAGCCGAGCTGCGCCGATATCGACGTCGCGGCCCTCCACGCCTTCTATTTGCGCCAGGCGCGCCGCGCGGGGGCGGAGCTGGTCACCGATGCGCGCGTCACGCGGATCGAGCGCTCCCGCGCGGGCTGGCTGATCGACGGCGAGATCGAAGCCGGCATCGTCGTCAATGCGGCCGGAGCCTGGGCCGATCAAGTCGCGATCATGGCCGGCGAGCGGCCGATCGGGATCAGGCCCTATCGCCGCACGATCGCGCAGCTCCGGATCGATCCGCCGGCGCCCGAGAGCCTGCCGCTCGTGGTCGATGTCTCGGGGCGCTTTTACTTCAAGCCCGAAGCGGGCGGGCGGCTCTGGCTGAGCCCGCACGACGAGACGCCGTGCGACCCTTGCGACTGCGCCGCCGACGAGCTCGACGTCGCGGTCGCGATCGACCGGCTGAGCCGGGTGGTCGACTGGCGCGTGGAGCGCGTCGAGCACAAGTGGGCGGGGCTCAGGAGCTTCGCCCCGGACCGGCTGCCGGTCTACGGCTTCAGCGCGAGCCGAAACGGCTTCTTCTGGTGCGCCGGACAGGGCGGCTTCGGCATCCAGACCGCGCCCGCCGCGGCGAAGCTCGCCGCGGGGCTGCTGCTTGGAAAGGCGCCGGAAGCGATCGATCCGGCGCCCTATCTGGCGGCGCGGTTTAGAACAGCTGGCTGAGGACCAGCAGGATTCCCGCCACCGATACCGCCCAGACCGCGGTCCGCACCCAGGCCAGCCCGGCCAGATAGACGATGGCGTAAGCGACGCGGCCCCAGAAGAACAGGGTACAGCCCAAAGCCGTGGTCTCGTTGGTCCTGCCGCTGACCGCGGCGACCAGCACGAAGATGGCGAAGACGACCAGGCTTTCGAGCATGTTGAGATGCGCGCGCTGGGCGCGCGCGGCCCAGCCGGTCAGCGCCGGCATGCCCTCGCGGTTGCCGGCCAGCATCGGCAGGCCGACCTGCGTCTGGGCGGCGATGCCGGCGATCAGCATTTGCACAAGCGCCAGCGCGCCGGACCAGACCAGCATTTCCAGATCAGGTGACATCGGATTTCCCCTCCCGTGAAGAGTCCATCCTATCAGCTTGCGGGCGCTCGCCCAAGCAATACACTTCAGCCGCGCACGGCCTCGGCGGCAGCGCAGGCGAGGGCGTCGGCGCGGTCGTTCTCGCGATGGCCGCTATGGCCCTTCACCCAATGCCATTCGACCCGGTGCGGGCCGGCGGCCTCGACAAGCTCCTGCCAGAGCTCGGCATTCTTGACCGGCTTGCGGCCCGAGGTCCGCCAGCCGTTCTTGCGCCAGCCGTGGATCCATTTGGTGATGCCGTCGCGGACGTAGACGGAGTCGGTGTAGAGCTGGACGCGGCAGGGCCGGGTCAGCGCCTCGAGCCCTCGAATCGCCGCGAGCAGCTCCATCCGGTTGTTGGTGGTGAGCTTTTCGCCGCCGGACAGCTCCTTTTCACGCGCGCCCGCGCGAATCACCACACCCCACCCGCCCGGGCCGGGATTGCCCTTGCACGCGCCGTCGGTGAACATTTCGACCTCGGTCAATTCGGCGGTCACGCGGCCTCGAGACCCGCCGGCAGCTTGAACACCAGCCGCTCCTCGACGCCTTCGACGGGCTCCTCGCGGACGGCGAAGCGGGCCGCGAGCGCGTCGACGACCTCGCGCACCAGCAGCTCGGGCGCCGAGGCGCCGGCGGTGATGCCGAGCGTGCGGACGCCCTGAAGCCAGGCGAAGTCGATGTCGGCGCCGCGGCCGACGAGCCGGGCCTTGGCGCCCTCGCGTTCGGCGACCTCGACCAGGCGGAGGGAATTGGAGCTGTTGGGAGATCCGATCACCAGCATGGCGTCGCAGCGGCCGGCGATCGCCTTGACCGCCGTCTGCCGGTTCGAGGTCGCGTAGCAGATGTCCTCGCTGCGCGGCCCCTGGATCGAGGGGAAGCGGCGCCTGAGAATCGCGACGATCTCGGCGGTGTCGTCGACCGACAGGGTGGTCTGGGTGAGGAAGGCGAGGGCGTCGGGCTCCGCGGGCGCGACATTTTCCGCGTCGCCCGCGGTCTCGATCAGGGTCATCCGGCCCTCGGGCACCTGGCCGAACGTGCCGATCACCTCGGGATGGCCGGCATGGCCGACGAACAATATGTGCCGGCCATGCCCGATCAGCCGCTCGGCCTGGCGGTGGACCTTGGAGACGAGCGGGCAGGTCGCGTCGAGATAGTTGAGACCGCGCGCCTGCGCTTCGGCCGGCACCGCCTTGGGCACGCCGTGCGCGGAGAAGACGACGGGGGCGCCGTCCGGCACCGCGTCGAGCTCGGGCACGAAGATCGCGCCCCTGGCCCTGAGGCTGTCGACCACGAACCTGTTGTGGACGATCTCGTGGCGGACATAGACCGGCGCGCCGTAGCGCTCGAGCGCGAGCTCGACGATGCGGATGGCGCGGTCGACACCGGCGCAGAAGCCGCGCGGCGCCGCGATCAGGAGGGTCAAAGGGGGTTTGGGCATGTTTTTAGTTCGGACAGCGCTCTACCCCATTGCTTGCCTGCACGAAACCCTTACGGCATTAGGGCCGTCACCAGAATCTTCGAGGATCTCGCCTTGCGCCTGTACCCGTCCAAAACGGCCGCCGCCGTCCTGCTCAGTCTCGCCCTCCTTGGATGCGCCCGCGAAGGCGACATTGGCGCATCAGGAATCCTGACCAGCTACACCGCCTGTCCGCCGGTCGCGGTCGTCGCCCCCGCCGGCGACGTCACCTTGTTCGATCCGGCGAGCAGCCGCGATTCCAACGCGATCGACGTCGTCGCCCACATCACCAATGTGCGCAGCACCTGCAACGACAGCGGCGAGCATATCGTGACGCAGGCGACGTTCGAGGTCCAGGCATTGCGCCGCGACAATCGCGGCGCGCGCGACGTCGTCCTCCCTTATTTCGCCACCGTCGTGCAAGGGAATGGCAGCGCCGTCGCCAAGCGGGTGCGCCAGGTCGGGCTCCATTTCGGCGAGGGCCAGTACCGCGCCTCCACCACCGGCGCCGCCACCTCGCACGTCCTGCGCTCCGCCGCCACCTTGCCCGAGGATATTCGCCGCCAGATCACTCGCGAGCGCCGGGCGGGCGACGTCGACGCCGCGATCGACCCGATGGCCGATCCCGCCGTCCGCGCCGCGGTCGAGCGGGCCCGGTTCGAGCTGCTGCTCGGCTTCGAGCTCACCCCCGACCAGCTCCGCTACAACGCCACCCGCTAGAAATTTGACTCGAAGGGCCGGACTGGCCAGAGCGGGGCGTCGCCGGCGGGCAACCGCCGGATGATTGCGCGGGAGAGTGTGGCGGGCGTTCCGCCACCGCCGAAGGAGCAACCACCCCGGAATCTCTCAGGTCCCAGGACCGCGCCGTCAATGACACTCTGGAAAGCGGGCCGCTCGAGCGGCCCCACCGAAGGGGTAAGTCCGCCGCGGCGTCAGCGGCAAGCGGGCGAAAACTCTCAGGTCCCGGTGACAGAGGGGGTGTAAGGATCGTTCGGACCGCTTCGGCGGTTCGGACGCCGACACGCCACCGGAGCCGGCCATGAGCGAGCCTGATCAGAAGCTACCCCTCGACAGCTGGCATTGCGCGCGCGGCGCGCGGATGGTGGAGTTCGCGGGCTACAGGATGCCGATCCAGTATGAGGGCATCCTCGCCGAGCACAAGTGGACGCGCGAAAGCGCCGGGTTGTTCGACGTCAGCCATATGGGCCAGCTCATCGTCGCCGGCGACACCGCCGAACAGGGCCTCGAAAGGCTGCTCCCCGCCGACCTCGCCATTCTGAAGGACGGCCGGCTCCGATATTCGCTCCTCCTGAACGAGCAAGGCGGGATCATCGACGATCTGATGGCGACCCGCCGCGGCGGCCATTTCTACCTGGTGGTCAACGGCGCGACCAAGGCTGGCGACATCGCCCATATCGAGGCGCTGCTGCCGCGCGGCGCCGTTCTCGATCATATGAAGGAGCAGGCGCTGCTCGCGCTGCAGGGCCCCAAAGCGGTCGACGCGCTGGCGCGGCTCGCGCCCGGCGTCGAGGCGTTGGGCTTCATGACCGGCGGCGCGTTCGAGCTCGGCGGCGCCAAGGCGTGGATCAGCCGGTCGGGCTATACCGGCGAGGACGGGTTCGAAATCTCGATCCTCGCGCGCGAGGCGGAGACGGTCGCCGAGCTGCTCGCCGCGCAGCCCGAGGTGAAGCCGATCGGGCTCGGCGCCCGCGATTCGCTGCGGCTCGAGGCGGGCCTGCCGCTCTACGGCCACGATCTCGATCATAGCACCACGCCGGTCGAGGCGGACCTGACCTTCGCTCTGTCGAAGCGCCGGCGCGAGGAGGGCGGCTTCCCGGGCTGGCAGCGTATCGCCAGGGAGCTGGCCGAAGGGCCGATTCGCAAGCGCGTCGGCCTCGCCGTCGAAGGGCGCCAGCCGGTGCGCGAGGGAGCGATGATGGTCGACGCCGAAGGCAATGAGGTCGGCAAGGTCACGTCGGGAGGCTTCTCGCCGAGCCTCGGGGCGCCGATCGCCATGGCCTATGTGCCGCTCGCTTATGCCGCGCAGGGCACCAAAATCTCGCTGGCGTCGCGCGGCAAGATCTTCACCGGGACGGTGGCGCCGATGCCCTTCGTCCCCCACCGCTACCAGCGCAAGGGAGCCGCCGCATGAGCACTTACTATACCAGGGAGCATGAGTGGGTCCGCGTCGAAGGCGACGGCGCCACCGTCGGCATCACCGATTTCGCGCAGGGGCAATTGGGTGACGTCGTCTTCGTCGAAGTTCCGCAAGCGGGCCGCGCCTTGGCCCAGGGTGGCGAGGCCGCGGTCGTCGAATCGGTGAAAGCGGCGTCGGACGTCTATTCGCCGGTCTCGGGCACGGTGACCGAAGGCAACCAGGCGGTGGTCGACGAGCCTTCGCTGGTCAATACCGATCCCGAGGGCGAGGGCTGGTTCTTCAAGCTCACGCTCAGCGACAATCAAGAGCTGGGCGATCTGCTGAACGCCGAGCAATACAAATCCCATTGCGAGAGCCTGTGAGGACGCACAGGCGATGGTGAACGCCGCTTCCCGCTGGTGTGCGAACGATTATGCGCAGAACGCGGCCTTCGTGCCGCGGCTCGGCGACGCAGTGCTGCAGCTGCTCGATCCGCGGCCGGGCGAGCTGATCCTCGACATCGGCTGCGGCGACGGGGCGCTGACCCGGCGGATCGCGGCGGCGGGAGCCAATGTCATCGGGCTCGATGCGTCGCCCGAGATGGTGGAGGCGGCGCGGGCGGGCGGGGTCGACGCGTTCGTGGCCGACGCCGAGGCGATGGACCTCGAGCGGTTCGGCCAGTTCGACGCGGCCTTCTCCAACGCGGCTCTGCACTGGATGCTCGACCCCGACGCGGTCGCAAGCGGCATCTTCAAAGCGCTGAGGGCTGGCGGGCGCTTCGTCGGCGAGATGGGAGGCGCGGGCAATCTCGCGACGCTGCGGCGGGGTCTCAGGGAGGAGCTGACAGAGCGCGGCTATGCGATGCCCGAACTGGACCCGGCCTGGTATGCGGGCGTCGAGGAGTTCACCCGGCTCTACCTTGCCGCCGGCTTCGAGCAGATCCGCGCCGAATTGATCGAGCGGCCGACGCCGCTGCCGGGCGGCGTCGCCGGCTGGGTGAAGACCTTCCGGTCCGGGCTTCTCGACATGGCGATGGTGCCCCAATGGGAACGCGACGACGTCGCCGCGGCGGTCGAGGCGCGGCTGGCGCCGGCGCTGCGGCAGGCCGACGGGAGCTGGTGCGCCGATTATGTCCGGCTGCGCTTTTCGATGC
>DASQFO010000140.1:0-2226 GCA_035633095.1 Allosphingosinicella sp.
AGCTACGGCGTCTATCTCGGCGTCAAGGCGGCGGTGAAGCGCGCCCTGGGCAAGGACAGCCTCCAGGGCCTCCACATCGCGATCCAGGGCGCGGGCAGCGTCGCCGGCGGCCTCGCCCGCCGCGCCGCCGCCGACGGCGCCCGGCTCAGCATCGCCGACATCGATGAGGGCCCCGCCCGGGCGCTGGCCGACGAGGTCGGCGGCACCGTCGTCGGCGCCGACGAGATCATGACGCTGCCGGCCGACGTGTTCAGCCCGAACGCGATGGGCGCGATCCTCGACCCGCAATCGATCGCCGCCCTGAACGCGCCGATCGTCGCCGGCGGCGCCAACAACCAGATGGCGACCGGCGACGACGGCGACCGGGTCCAGGCGCGCGGCATTCTTTACGCGCCGGACTATGTGATCAACGCCGGCGGCATCATCAACGTCTCGACCGAATATCTGAAGGACGGCGACCAGGCGCTCGTCCGCCGCCGCATCGAGGCCATCCCCGGCAGGCTCGAGGAAATCTGGCAGGAAAGCGCCGCGACCGGCCGCAATCCGGCGCGGGTGGCGGGAGACATGGCGCGGAGATTGATCGGGCGGGCCTAAGGCGGACACATCCCCGTTCGGGTGAGGAGTAAGCTTCGAACGGGGTGTCACAGCGGCTCCGGCCTTGGCTTGTCGCGTCCGAGCTTGTGCTCGCGATAGACCGTGTAGAGGCCGCTGGCGATGATCACGGCGGCGCCGGCCCAGGTCGTTGACGGCGGGTGGGTGTCCCAGATCGCCCAGCCGAGCAGCACCGCCCACAGCAATTGGGTGTAATCGAACGGCACCACGACCGAGACCGGCGCGAACCTCAGCGCCGAGGTCAGGAACAGCTGGCCCATGCCGCCGGCCAGGCCGAGCGCGGCCAGGATCGCCCAGGTGCGCGCGTCGTGCGCCTGCCCGAAAAAGGGGAGCAGGGCGCCGGTGACCGCCATCGAGAACAGGGTGAACCAGAGCACCGTCGTCGGCGTCGATTCGGTCCGGCCGATCTGGCGGATGGTGATCGTCACCGCGGCGACCCCGAACGCAGCGAGCAGCGCGAGAGCGAGGCCCTCCGCCGGCAGATTGCCGCCGCTCGGCCGCATCACGATCAGCACACCGACGAAGCCCAAGGCCACCGCGCTCCAGCGATGGCGGCCGACCGGCTCGCTCAGGATCAGCGCCGACAGCATCACCGAGAAAAGCGGCGCGACGAAGCCGATCGTCGCCGCTTCGGCGAGCGGCAGGAAGGTGAGCGCGCTGAACGCGAGGACCATCGTCGTCAGGCCGATCGCGCCGCGCCAGAAATGCGCCATCGGGCGCTGGGTTCGCCAGGCGCCGAAATTGCCCGTCCAGGCGATCCAGGCGAGCAGCGGCGGCAGGCCGAATGCGAAGCGGTAGAAGGCGAGCTCGGGCAGGGAGACGCCGGCTTCGCTGCCCAGCTTGATCATCGCGGCCATGAATCCGAAACTGGTCGCCGCGCCGATGCGAAGCGCGATGCCGAGCAGGCGGTTCTGATCGACGGTCGCGCTCATCGCTCGCCTTAAGCACAAGCTTTCGCCTGCGCGAAGCCTCGGCTACACGAAGGCCGAACATGCACGTCTACGCGAATCCGGCCCGCTTCCTCAAAATCGCGCGACCCCTCACGGCCTGGCTCGGCTGGGCGGGCGCCGCGCTGATCGCGGGCGCGCTCGCCGCCGGCCTGTTCCTCGCCCCCGAGGATTATGTCCAAGGGGATATGGCGCGGATCATGTACGTGCATGTTCCCGCCGCATGGCTCGGCATGGGCGGCTGGATCGGAATAGCCATTGCGAGCCTGATGCAGATCGTCTGGCGCCATCCGCTGGCCGGGATCGCGGCGCGGGCGGTGGCGATGCCGGGGGCCTTGTTCACCGCGTTATGCCTCGCCACGGGTTCGCTGTGGGGGAGCAGGACCTGGGGCACCTGGTGGGCGTGGGACGGGCGGATGACCTCGATGCTCGTCCTGCTCTTCCTTTATCTGGGATATATCGCGCTCGCTCAGGCCGACCACGAACGGGGTGGGGAGGGGCGGATCACCGCCATTTTCGGCCTGGTCGGAGCCGTCAACATCCCGATCATCAAATATTCGGTAAACTGGTGGAACACCCTTCATCAAAAGGCGAGCATCGGCATGAGCGGGTCGAGCATCGAGGGGTCGATGCTTTGGCCGCTGCTGGTTGCCGCGCTCGGTTTCTC
>DASQFO010000141.1:0-2104 GCA_035633095.1 Allosphingosinicella sp.
GTCCGTCCGCGTGCGCGCCGACCTGCGCCGCGGCGACGACGAAGGCGCCCGCCTCGATCGCCCGGGCGCGCATCAGCACGTGCCAGTGCGCCTCGCCGGTCGGCACGGTGAAGGCGGCCGGGATGCTGAACGCGGTCGCGCCGTAGTTGCTGAGCGCCGTATAGAGATCGGCGAACCTCAGGTCATAGCAGATGGAGAGGCCGAGCGGCCCGAGCGGCGTATCGACGACGACGGCGCGGTCGCCGCCGCGATAGGCGGCCGATTCGCGCCAGCTCTCGCCGGTCGGCAAATCGACGTCGAACAGGTGGATCTTGTCGTAGCGGGCGCGGATTTGTCCGGTGTCGTCGATCACGAAGCCGCGGTTGACCGATTTGTCCCCGGCTTCCGCGCGCAATGCCAGCGAGCCGAGATGGACCCAGATCCCGGCCCCGGCCGCCGCCTCGCGCACCGCCGCCAGCACCGGATCGTCCGCCTCGTCGCGCAGATGCGCGGCCGCCCGCTCGCGATCCCGGTCGAGCAGGCCGCTCATCTCGGGCGTGAACAGCATTGCTGCGCCGCCGGCGGCCGCTTCGTGCACGCTGGCGACCAACTCGGCGCCGTTCGCCGCCGGATCGATCCCGGTCCGCGCCTGAAAGAGGGCGATCTTCATGGCCCGAGCATCGGATCGAGCCGGCCGTCACGGTCGAGCGCGTGGAGATCGTCGCAGCCGCCGACATGCGTGCCGTCGATGAAGACTTGCGGCACGCTGGTCCGGCCTTTGGTGCGCTGGATCATCTCGGCGCGCTTCGACCCGTCGAGGCCGACGTCGAATTCCTCGTAATCGACGCTCTTGCCGTCGAGCAGCCGCTTGGCGAGCGCGCAATAGCCGCAGAACATGCTGGTATAGATCTCGACCCGCGCCATCCGCTTCTCCAGCGCGGCAATGAGAGCGCCGCGCGCGCTTTGTCAATCGTCGCCGCCGCGAACAACGCGCGCCCAGCACAGGATATCCACCCGCGCCGCGCCCGCCCGCTTCAGCGCCTTGGCGCAGGCATTGGCGGTGGCGCCGCTCGTATAGACGTCATCGACGAGGATGACCGATCGGCCTTTGAGGGCGGCCTTGTGCCTGGGCCGGACCCGGAACGCGCCGCGCACCGCATCCTTGCGCTCGCGTGGACCCATGCCGCGCAGCGGCGGCGTCGATTTGACCCGGTCGATCAGGTCGAGCCTTTTCTCCAGGCCGGCGCGGCCGGCGAGCGCGGCGGCGATCAGCGCCGACTGATTGTAGCCGCGCCGCCAGATCCGCCAGCGATGGAGCGGCACCGGCGCCAGGATGGGCGGGCCGCCGGCGTCGCCAGCATCGAGATGCCGCGCCATGAACCGCGCCATCGTCTCGGCCACTCCCGGGCGGCCGCCATATTTGAGCTTGAGCGCGACCTTGCGCGAGATCTCGCCATAAGCCACGGCGGCGCGCAGCCGGTCGTAAGCCGGCGGCTCGGCCAGGCAGCGCCCGCACGCGACTCCCGGCCCACCGTCATAGTCGAACGGCAGCGCGCAGCGGACGCAGCAGGGATCGCCAAGGAAGCGGAGCGCGGACCAGCAATCGAGGCAGAAGCGGTGCGGCTCTTCGGTCACCGTGCCGCAGCCGGGGCAGCGCGGCGGCAGCGCGAAATCGAGGATCGGGCGGAACACGGTTAGGGCCAGAATCGCGGCGGCGCGCATCGCGGCAGCCTAAACCCGCGCCGGTTGACAGCCAAGCCAAAGCCGCCCATTTCGCCGGGCGGCGGCCCGATGGCGGAGTGGTTACGCAGAGGACTGCAAATCCTTGCACGCCGGTTCGATTCCGGCTCGGGCCTCCACGCCGTCAGGGCGACTCCGTTCCCGGATGTAGCGCGATCGCCTTTTCGTGGGGACCGCGGCCCTGCCGCCGCGCCGCCGGCAAGATGAAGCAGACCTGGGCGCCCGTCCCTTCCCGGTCGTCGGTCCAGATCCGCCCGCCGTGCGATTCGATGATCGTTCGCGAGATGGAGAGGCCGAGACCCAGACCCGCTCCCTTGGTCGTCGCGAAGGGCGAGAAGCGCTCCCCGGCAGCCTGGCTGAAGCCGATGCCGTTGTCCGAGATTGA
>DASQFO010000142.1:0-5641 GCA_035633095.1 Allosphingosinicella sp.
GCGCTGGCCGAAGCGTCGGTCCAGCTCGATTACCAATTGGTCGCGTATGCCCACAAATTGTTGCGAGCGCCGGGGACAGTCCCCGGCGACCCGGGAACGGGGACAGTCCCCGAAATGGGGACAGTCCCCGGCGGCTGCCCAGCGGACGCCGACGCGCTGCCGTTCGACCCCGACCGGGCGATGCGGATCCTCGCCTTCCTCGACCGGCGGCGCGGGCGAGGCACGGGGCGCGGGCGGCGCAAGGGACCGCCCGAGCGCTCGTTCGACGAGGCGGTGGCGAGCGTGTTGGCCAAGATCGAGGCGATCGAGCGGCATGAGAAGGGGAAAAGGGAGGCTCCCCCAATTCGTCATTCCCGCGAAGGCGGGAATCCAGACTGAGTTCGTGAGAGTCGGCGAGGATGGACGGGCCGCATGGATTCCCGCTTTCGCGGGAATGACGGGGGTTAGATGACCGACGGACACGACCTCATCGCGCGGCTCAGGGCGCTGGCGCCGGAGAAGCGCGAGCTGGCGCTGCGGGCGGCGGGGGAGGCGCACGTCAAGGCGGTCGACAGCCGCTGGCCGATCTGGACCCACGCCGGGCAATTGCCGCCGCACGACGATTGGGACGTCTGGGTGATGATGGCCGGGCGCGGCTTCGGCAAGACGCGGGCCGGGGCGGAATGGGTAGCTGAGCGGGCGCGCGAGACGCCGGACGCCAGGATCGCGCTCGTCGCCGCCACACCGGCCGAGGCGAGGAGGGTGATGATCGAGGGCCGGGGCGGGCTGTTCGCGGCGGCGCGCGACGGCGAGGAGCGGTCCGGCATGCGCTGGGAGCCGGGGCTCGGCCGGCTGACCTTCGCGAGCGGGGCTGAGGCCTTCACTTTTTCGGGCGCGGACGGCGAATCCCTGCGCGGCCCCGAGCATCACTTCGCCTGGTGCGACGAGCTCGCCAAGTGGAAAAAAGCGCAAACGGCCTGGGACAATCTGCTGCTCGGGCTTCGCGCCGGCGCGCGGCCGCAAGTGCTGGTGACGACGACGCCGAGGTCTGTGCCGGTGCTGCGCGCATTGCTGGCGATGGAGAACGTCCTGCGCACCGGCGGGGCGAGCCGCGACAATCCGCATCTGCCCGAATCGTCGCTCAGGATGGTCGAGCGGCTGCACGGCGGGACGCGCTTCGGCCGGCAGGAGCTGGAAGGCGAGCTGATCGAGGATGTCGAGGGGGCGCTGTGGCCGCGCGACCTGATCGAGGCGAGCCGAACGGGGACAGTCACGAGCGACTGTCCCCTCGTGCGCGTCGTCATCGGCGTCGATCCGCCGGCGACGGCGGCGGGCGATGCCTGCGGGATCGTGGCGTGCGGGCTGGGCGCGGACCCTTCGACAGGCTCAGGACGAGGGATCGCCTATGTGCTCGGCGACCACAGCGTAAGCGGGCTCTCGCCCGAGCAATGGGCGAGGAAGGTGGCCGGCGCGGCGGAGAAATGGCGGGCGGACCGCGTGGTGGCCGAGGGCAATCAGGGCGGCGAGATGGTCGAGACGGTGCTGCGCGGCGCCGGGCTCAGGCTGCCGGTCAAGCGGGTGCATGCGCGGATCGGCAAGGTTGCGCGGGCCGAGCCGATCGCGGCCTTCTTCGAGAGCAGCGAGGCGAAGTTCGCCGGGCGCTTTCCGGCGCTCGAGGACGAGCTGGCGGGGCTGGTCGTCGGCGGCTTCTATCGGGGGCCGGGGCGGTCGCCCGACCGGGCGGATGCCTGCATCTGGGCGCTGACCGAGCTGCTGCTCGGCGCGCCGCCACGGGGCGAGCCGCGCGTCAGGGGGTTCTAGGCGCCTCGCCGAACGCCATCCTGAGCACCGAAAACAGCGCCAGCGCGCCGACGAAGACGGCCGCGAAGTTGATCAGCAGCAGGCACATCAGCCGGTTGCCCTCTTCATGGACATAATCCTCGACGACCATGATCAGCCCGTCGCGCAAATGCCGGAACATGGCGACGATGAGGAGCAGCATCGGCACCGCGGCGAGCGGCGCGCGCAGCCACTGGCTCACCATCTGCTGGTCGAGCGAGGGCAGCCGCATCAGCGACACCGCCAGCCAGACCAGCAAGGCCAAAGTCGCCACCGAGGTCGCGCGCTCGACGCCCCAATGGTGCCCGCCCGCGTGGGCGGCGCCGGGGCCGCGCGCCTCGGCGAGCGGGGTTTCCATCGTCATGCGACCCTCCAGACCAGGATATAATACCAGAGCAAGGCGGTGAGCAGAACCGCGAGAACCATGACGATCAGCGACCAGGCCTTGTTGGTGTGGAGCTCGTAGCCGGCCCCGATGTCCATGACGAAGTGCCTCAGGCCCGAGAGCGTATGCTGGAACAAGGCCCAGGTCAGGCCGACCCAGACGATCAGCGACCATTTCCACATCGCCCAGGAGGTGAAGGCCGCATAGGCCTCCGTCCCCTCCGCCGCGGCATAGAGCCACCAGGTGAACAGCCCGGCGCCGAGGATGGCGAGGCCGGTGCCGGTGACGCGATGGAGGATCGAGACCAGCATGTGCGGCCCCCATTTCCAGATCGTGAGGTGGGGCGACAGCGGCCGCGCTTCGTTTCGGTGCATTGGGCCGGGGCTCCCCTGATGGTTCGCCCGCCTTTTAGGCCGTGCGCCCGGGGTTGCAAGCGCCGGTCGCGCCGCGGCCTTTGGCTAACACCATCTTAACCAATTGCGCCCTAACTGCCCCTCAGGATCGCGCACAAGGAAAGTCGAAGACATGGTTGGAGTGGCGGATCGGGACGAGGACGTCAGGCTCGAGGGACGGATCGAATTGTTCGATGCAGACGGGAGCCTGGAGGCGGCCTGCCGCGAGATCTGGGAATTGATCGAGCCCGACAAGGCGCTCGTCGCGCGCCAGTTCTGGGTCGAATATGCGCGCTCCTCGAAGCTGCCCTTCCCGCTCGACGACGCCAAGATCGACGAGCTGACCGACCGCATCCTGCCTTATGTCGAGGCCAAGTATAGCGACCTGCGCAATCCCAAATGGATCGAGCTCGCCGGGCAGTATGTCGCCGCCGCCACCGCCGCCGGGGTGCCGCTGACCACGCTCTATGCCGGCATCGCTTCGGCCTCGGCCGCGGGCCAGGAGATTGCCGGGCGCAAGATCGCCGGCGACCTCGAAAGGCAATTGCGGCTGGCCAAGGCCTTTACGCGCGCCACCCTGCTCGAGGTCGACATTTACGGCGCCCATTACGACCGCCTCTGCGCCGTCGCCGAGCGCGAGCGCCGCGCCGCGCAGGGCGCCGACTTCAACAAGGAAATCATGAGCGTCGTCGAGCATACCGCGTCGGGATCGCGCAAAGTCCGCGGCCAGGCCGCCGACGCCAGCGCCGCCGCCCGCGGCATGCTCGGCAAGACCAGCGAGGTCGCCGCCGCCGCCGAGCAGTCCGCGGTCGCGATGCGCGAGGCCGCGCAGACAGCCGCCGGGCTGATCATGGCGATCGAGGACGCGCGCAACGAGGTCGAGGTCGCCGCCGGCGTCGCCGTCCGCGCCGGCGACCAGGCCTCGCAGGCCGTCCAGGTCAGCCAGGCGCTCAGCGCGCAGGTCGAGGCGATCGAATCGATCCTGGGCCTCATTCGCGACATTGCCGGCCAGACCAATTTGCTCGCGCTCAACGCCACCATCGAGGCGGCGCGCGCGGGCGACGCCGGCCGCGGCTTCGCGGTCGTCGCGCAGGAAGTGAAGAGCCTCGCCAGCCAGACCGCGCGCGCGACCGACGACATCACCGCCAAGATCTCCGCCATCCAGTCCGCGACCAAGCAGACCGTCGAAGCCAATGATTCGATCTCCTCGACGGTCGAGGAGGTGCAGGTCAGCGCCGACCGCATCCGCAAGGCGATGGAGATGCAGGCGCAGACCGTGACCATGATCACCGCCGCCGTCGACGAAACCGCGCTCGCCGCCGATTCGATGTCGTCCACCATCGCCGCGATACGCGCCGACACCGAGAATGTCGCGAGCGAGATCGACGAGGTCGAGAAGAGCTTCTCCGAGGTGGACGAGCAGATGGCCCGCTTCAAGGCGACCGCCGGCAAGTTCGTCCAGAGCTTCGCGGCCTGAAGCCCCTTCCCTGAACCGGCGGGCGCGACTATCCGCGCGCCATGGCCGAGCCGCTCCACATCCTCGTCACCGGCACCAGCCGGGGGATCGGCGCCGCGATCCTCGCCGCGCTCGCCGGCCACCGCGTCCTGGGCCACAGCTCCGCCGGCGGCGACGGGCGCCTCGCGGCGGATCTTTCCGAGCCCGAAGGCGCCACGGCGCTGTGGTGGGAAGCGATGAGCGCGCTCGACGGGCGGATCGACGTCCTCGTCAACAATGCGGGCGTGTTCGAGGCCGCGCCGGTCGCCGCGAGCGACGCCGGCTGGGCGGCCGCGTGGGAGCGAACGCTGCGCATCAACCTGCGCGCCGCCGCCGACCTCAGCCGGCTCGCTTTGCTCCACTTTCGCGAGCGTGGGCAGGGGGGCCGCATCGTCAACGTCGCCAGCCGGGCCGCCTATCGCGGCGACAGCCCCGACCACATGCATTATGCCGCGTCCAAGGCCGGCATGGTCGCGATGACCAAGACCATCGCCCGCGCTTATGCCGCCGAGGGGATTTACGCCTTCGCGGTCTGCCCCGGCTTCACCGCCAGCGAGATGGTCGACGATTATCTCGCCAGCCGCGGCGGGACGGCTTTGCTCGCCGACATACCGATCGGGCGGCCCGCGACGACCCAAGAGGTCGCCGAGACCGTGCGCTGGCTCGCGCTCGACGCCCCCGCCTCCGCCACCGGCTCGGTCATCGACGTCAACGGCGCCAGCTTTGTCCGCTAACACCTGGAAGGTGTCGCTGCCCTGCACGAGGGCCGAAGCCGAGGCTCTGAAGGAGGATATCGCCCAGTTCGCCGCGATGGACGCGCCGCCGGTGCTGATGACCAGCGAGGCGGACGGCGATGCGTGGCGGATGGACGCCTATTTCGAGCGCAGGCCCGGCAAGGCCGACATAGCCATGTTGCTGACTTTGGTGCCAAGCGCCAATAGGGCACGACCCAAAGCGGAGAAGATCGGCGACGAGGATTGGGTGACATTGAGCCAGGCCGGGCTCGAGCCGATCCGCGCCGGGCGCTTTTTCGTCCACACGCCCGCGCATCGCGCGGAGATTCCGCCAAACGCAGTCGCGTTCGAGATCGACGCCGGCCGCGCCTTCGGCACCGGCCAGCACGAGACCACGACCGGCTGCCTGATCGCGCTCGACCGGCTCAAGGCAGGCGGCGTGCGCGTTTCCAATCTCGCCGATATCGGCACCGGTACCGGCCTCCTCGCCTTCGCCGCCTTGGCGTTGTGGCCGGCCGCGTCGGCGGCGGCGTCGGACATCGACCCGGTCGCGATCGAGGTCGCGGCGGAAAATGCAGCGATCAACCGCGTCGGCCTCGGCCGCGCCCGAGGGAGGCTGGCGCTGATCGTCGCGGCGGGCATGGACGACCGGCGGCTCAGCATGCGCGCGCCCTACGACCTCCTCGTCGCCAACATCCTCGCCGGCCCGCTGATCGCGCTCGCGCCGGCGCTGACGGCCGCGCTGGCGCCGGGCGGGCGGCTGATCCTCGCCGGCCTGCTCGATCATCAGGCCGAAAAGGTGGCGGCGGCCTACAGG
>DASQFO010000143.1:0-7818 GCA_035633095.1 Allosphingosinicella sp.
ACATGGAATGCGCTCTGGAGGCCGGGGTCGCGGTGGTCAATTGCATGCCGGTGTTCATCGCCAGCGATCCATCCTGGGAGCGCAGGTTTCGCGCCAGGCACCTGCCGATCATCGGCGACGACATCAAGGCGCAGCTCGGCGCGACCATCGTCCACCGCGTCCTTTCCAGCCTGTTCCGGTCGCGCGGGGTCACCTTGAGCAGAACCTACCAGCTCAACACCGGCGGCAATACCGACTTCATGAACATGCTCGACCGGGACCGTCTCGTCTCGAAGAAGGTGTCGAAGACCGAGGCGGTGCAATCGACCCTCGCCGACCGGCTCGGGCCCGACGACATCCATATCGGGCCTTCCGACTACATCCCCTGGCTCAACGACAACAAGCTCTGCTTCCTTCGGATCGAGGGCGGCCTGTTCGGCGACGTGCCGATGAATTTGGAGCTGCGGCTGTCGGTCGAGGACAGCCCCAATTCGGCCGCGGTCGTGGTCGACGCGATCCGCTGCTGCAAGGTCGCCCTGGACCGCGGCGTGGGCGGCGTGCTGACCGGCCCTTCGGCTTTCTTCTGCAAGCACCCGCCGCAGCAGTTCAGCGACGACGTCGCCGCCCAGCTCACCGAGGAGTTCATCGCCGGCGACGCGCTCGCCGCGGAATAGCCGGGAGCAATGCACTGCCTGATCATCGCCGCCGGCCATGGCAGCCGGCTGCGCGGCCTCTCCCCGTCCAAGCCGCTGACCCCGATCGCCGGCAAGCCGCTGATCGCGCATGTCATCGCCGCCGCCGCCGCGGGCGGGGCGAGTGGGTTCACAATCGTGACGGGCCACGAGGCCGAGCGGGTCGAAACCTTCCTCGCCGGCCTGACCGGGCACCGGATCGATATTGTGCGGGTGGCGGACTGGGATCTCCCGAACGGCCATTCGGTGCTCGCCGGCGCCGCGGCGATCGAGGGCGACTATCTGCTGATGATGGCCGATCATCTGTTCGATCCCGAAATCGTCCGGCGGCTGCTTGCCGCGCCGCCCGCCGCATTGATGCTGGCGGTCGACCGCGACCTCGCCAGTCCGCTGCTCGATATGGACGACGCGACCAAGGTCCAAACCGACGCCGACGGCGCGATCCTCAATATCGGCAAGGCGCTCGAGCGGTTCGACGCGATCGACACCGGCCTGTTCCGCGCGACGCCCGCGCTCGCCGAGGCGCTCGGCGGCGGTGGCAGCCTTTCGGGCGGCGTCCAGCGCCTCGCGGATCAGGGCCGGGCGCACACGCTCGACGTGACCGGCGCCCGCTGGCTCGACGTCGACGATCCCGCGAGCCTGGCCAAGGCCGAGGCGATGCTGGCTCAGGCGACCGCGGCGACCTCGCCGTCGGCATAGGCGTAAGGATCATATTCGAGCGCGCCCGGCGGCAGCGCGTCCCAGAGCGGCCCCAAATCCTTGCGCACCCGCGCTTCGAAAAAGACCGGCATCGTCCGCGTCTCGCCTTCGAAATAGGCGCGCATTGCGGGATCCTCGCGCAGCATGCGCGCCATCGCGGCCTGATATCTGGGCCGGTCGGTGGTGGCGCTGCGGAACAGGCTGAACAAGCCGGTCATGTTGAGGCCGTTGGCCGCGAGCCGCCGCCTGATGCCGCGCGCGCCATAGGCTTGGCGCATGCTCTCCGCCACCTTCTCGTAGAAATCGGCCCAGTCATAGTGGAGCGGCTTGATGTTCATGCCGTGGTTCGAATCGAGGAAGTGGAAGGCCATGGCGTTGACCCGGCCGGCGCGCTGGAGATCGAGGTTGAGCGGCGAGGCGCGGCCGTAGCATGTGAACAGGGAAAAGGCCGGATAGGCGCCCGGCGTCAGATCCATGAAGCGCCGGGTGAGATCGAACGGCTCGTCGCCCGAATCGCAGTCGAGCCCCTGGATGAAGTTGGTCTGGACGAACGGGATGTGCCCGAGCACGCGGTTTACGTGGTCGGCGACCTGCTCGACCTTGGCGAGACCATTGGCGCGGGTCGCCTTCGATTTATTGCCGTAATCGTACCAGGATTCGATGCCCGGCAGCATGCCGACGAAGCCGTTGCGCTGGAGCCGCACGAGGTTGGCGTCGGTGAGCAGCGACAGGCTCATCTCGGCGATGTGGCGCATCGAGCCGGGCGGCGCCACCTCTTCGATCGCGTCGAGATAGTCGTTGAAACGGACGCCGAAATTGGGGTCCTGCCAGCCGATGATCGGGTGCTTCACCTTGGTGCGGACGAAGGCGAGGTCCGCCTTCAGCGTTTCGAAATCGAGCGGCTGGTAGGGGATGGCGGCGTCGATGCAGAAGCTGCAGCTATAGGGACAGCCGAAGCTGCCGATCATCGGCACCAGCTTGATCGGGCCGGCCTTCCTCATCACCGGCTCGATGAACTTCCAGCGCTGCCGCAAATTCGGAATCTCGCGAGGCTGGACCGGGGCGGAGAGGCAGCGGCCGCGGGGGCGGTGCGGCGCCGCCTCGCCCAGCACTTCGGCGATCTGGCCGCGCCCGGTCAGCCCCAGCACATAGTCGAAATGGCGCGCGGCATCCTCCGGGTAGCAGCGGGCGTGGGGGCCGCCGAGCACCGTGATCGCGCCCGCGCCGCGGTAGATCCCGCTCAACGCATAGGCGGTGAGAGCCGAAAGGGTGTAGGCGCAAAGGAACACCAGATCCGTGTCCGCGGCCTCGTCGGTCAGGTCCTCGCAGCGTGTGCCGGTATAGCAGAGATAGCGGACGTCGTGGCCCATCTCCTCGCACCACACCGCCACCGCCTGCGGCATGATGCTGGCGAAATTCGGACTCATCTTGCGCTTGAAGAGGTCGCGGGTCGGGCCCCGTTCGGCGAGATCGATGATGGTGACCCGCACGCGTGTCGCTCCCCCGTGTGAGCGTGATAGTAGAAACCCAAGTCTCTATGCTGGCAAGCGAAACCTTGCGCGAACCTGGGGCTATTCGGCCGCCCGGTGGGCGTAGCTGAAGACGCGGGCGAGCCTCCACCCATCCGGAGTCAGCGCCCATATCTGGGTGAAGCGGGCGCGGCCGGCGAGCCGCTCGGGTCCGCCGCCGCGGCGCTCGTAAAAGACATGCTCGCCATCCTCGATCGCACCGAAGCCCGGCACCGGGTGGACATTGAGCGTCGCCGCCACCAGCTCGCGGCGCGAACGCCAGGCGTCCGGCGCCCGCCGCTCGGCGCAGAAGCGGGCGTAATCGGCGACGAACGCATCGGCGCCGCGGACGACGCCGTCGCGGTCGTGGTAGAATTCGATATCGGGGGTCAGCATCGCGCGCATCCGCTCGGGCGCGCAGTCGTCGAAGAGCAGAGCGAAAAGCTCGGCGTCCCGCGCCCGCACCGCCTCGGTCAGCGCCGGGCCTTCCGGCAGGGTGACGGCGCCGGCGGCGGGCGCGGCGGCGAGAAGAAATGCGAGCAGCATCGAGCGGCCTCCTGTGTACTATTTAACTAATACACAGGAGGCGTGCCCGGTTCAAGCGCGAGGTGTCAGCCGGCCGGCGGTTCGGCGGGCGGTTCGGCCGGCGGCGGCGCGGGCGGCGCAGAGGTCGCCGCGGCCGGCGCGTCAGCCTTCATGGCCATGAAGTTGAGCACGATCGCCGCGACGAGGGCGGCGAGCACGAGCCAGAAGCCGATCTCGACATTGACCCGGATCATCTCCGCGATCTGCGCCTGGTTCATGCCCTGGGAAGCGCCCCCGCCGCTCCCCGTGAGCGCGCCCTCGTGCGCCGATTTGGGGATCCGGACGAGCACGGCGTAGGCGAGCGCCGCAGCGGCGAGCGCACAGCCGGCGATCGCGGCCATGGCGCCGGTCCTGCGATTGAGCACGAAAGTGGCGGCGAGCGAGAGCAGGATGAGAACCGCGCCGACGATCACCAACAGGTCGCCCTTGCCCGAACCCGGCGCGGATTCGGTGACGTGCGTCATCGGGTTGGTCATGGTGACGTTGCCGGTGGCGAGATCGAGCCCGGTCATCGAAATCAGCGGCTGCTCGGCGCAGGAGATCGTTACCCAGGGCAGGACGAACAGCAGCAGCGCAAGCAGCTTGGCGATGCGCGCCAAATTATAGGTCGTGAGCATCAGCATTCCCCCTCTGGCTCGATAGCAGGGGGATGATCCGCCGCGAAGGCGCGCGAAGTCAACTCATATCGCTGCGCGGACGATGCCCGGGGGCCGAACGGGACGGAGTCGCCCCCGCCCCGTCGGTTCCCGTTCAGTAACCGCTGCGCCAGCGATAGCCGTCCCAATAGCGGCCGCGATCGTTGCGGTAGCCGTAGCCGCGGCGGTCGTCCCACCGGTCCCGGTCATGATAGCCTCGGCGGTCGTCCCACCGGTCCCGGTCATGATAGCCGCGGCGTGCCATCGCGATCTCGCGGCGGCATTCGCGCAGCTCGCGCTGATATTCGCGGCGGCTTTGGGCACGCCTGAGCTCGCGCCGGCATTCGCGCCGCTCCTGGCGGACCTCGCGCTGAACATGGCCGTAGCCGCGCTGATTATAGTCATAGCCGCCACGCCAATATTGCGCGTTGGCCGCCGTGGCCGGGATCGCGACGGCGCCGAGCGCGGCCGCAAGAACAAGGAAACGCATGACAAGACTCCCTTTCAAGCGCCCATTCCGGGCGCCCGGAATGAACGAGCGAAGGTTATTCCCTGTTGCATGAACCCAAAACTACCTCGCGTTCAGCGGGGGTTTAGGAACGCAGGCGCGCGACGAGAAAGGGCGCCCCGTTGCCGGGGCGCCCTCCTCGCAAAGTCGATGGCCGGTTTAGCGGCAGCGCAGGTCGTCGCGGCTGCTGCTGCGTTCGACCTCGCGTCCGATCGCGCCGCCCGCGACCGCGCCGATGATCGTTCCGAGCGTGCTGGAGCGGCCGTCGTCGATGGCGTGGCCGAGCAGCGCGCCGGCGCCGGCACCGATGATGAGACCGGTGGTGCCGTCGTTGCGGCGGCAGTAATAGCGCCCGTCGCGGCCGCGATAGACGCGGTCGTTATAGGTCAGCTGGCGCTCGCGATAGTAGCGGCCGTCGCGATAATAATCGTCGGCGTAATAGGCGCCGCCCGCCGGGGGCCGGTCATAATCGTAGCGGTTGTAGGTGCGCCAGTCGCGCGCGCGCGCCCGGCGCAGCTCGCGCCGGCACTCGCGGCGTTCACGGTTATATTCGCGGCGGGTCTGGGCCTGCCTGAGCTCGCGCCGGCATTCGCGCATCTCGCGGCGCGTGTTGTAGCCGCTCTGCGCATCGGCGGGCGTGACGGCGATGGGCATCGCCACGGCCGCGACAGCGGCGGCAAGAATCATCTTACGCATGTGAACTCTCCTTTTGGCTGAGCCCCGTTCGCGCGGGGCATCGGAGAAATAAACGAAGCACGGCGCCGGTTGTTTCGTGAACGGAACATAACCGGCCGTTCATCTGGAGTTTAGGCGACGACCTCGGTGCAAGCCGTCAGCGCTCGCGGCAGACCGCCTCCATGTCGCGCTCGTGCTGGGTCGCCGGCTCGGCCGGCGGCAGCGCCGCGCCCGAGCCGATCCTGGTGACGATCTCGAAGCCGCGGACCAGGGTGCGGTGGACCGGGCATTTGTCGGCGATCTCGAGAAGCTTGGCCTCCTGCGCCGCGTCGAGAGGTCCTTCGAAGGCGATCCGGCGGGTAAACAGGTCGCGCGGCCTCTCTGCGCCAGCCGCCGGCACGATCGCGTGCGCAGCCTCGACCGAAAAAGGCGGCAGCGCCCAGCCCTTGCGCTCGGCGTATAATTTCAGCGTCATCGCGGTGCAGGCGGCGAGCGCGGCGGCGAGGAGCTCGTAAGGCGTCGGGCCGGTGCCGCCGCCGCCGGCATCGATCGGCTCGTCGGCGAGTATATTGCCGCCGCGCAGCGCGATTTCCGCCTGGAAGCGCCCGTTCCCGGTCGGCCGCGCGATCACGCCGCCGTGACTTGCATCGCTCGGGTTCAGGGCCATGGCTCGCCTCCGGTCGGCGCCAGCAGTCGCACGAACGGGGGGAACACGAAAGCGGCTTTTCAATACGCTTTAGATGTTATACTATAACACCGTTTTTGAGGACCGAGCCGGGTTATCCACACGTTCCTAACAATTCGGCGAACACAATCGTTAGCTTCGCTAACAAATACGTGACTCTGCTGCACCTCAACGCCCATGGCGAGGCGCGCTACGAGCGGGTCGACCAGGTGCTGGCGCAGATCCGCGGCGCCGGCGTCACCCGGATGGGCTTCGTCGACAACCGGCAATTCGCGCGCGCGTTCCAGCGGATTAGGAAGGCGTTGCCGGACGCGCCGACAAAAAAAAGGGCGCCCGCCGAAGGGCGCCCGCTTGAGGTGACGGTCGAACCGCTTCTAGTGGCCCGTGTCGTTCGCTTCGATCGCGTCGGCCTTGTTCTCGCCTTCGGCGCGAACCTCAGCGGCCTCGTTGTCGAGGGTCGCCTCGGCATTGTCGCCCGCCGCCTCGAGATTGTCGGCAGCGTTCTCGGCGGTCATCTCGACATTCTGCGCCGCATTCTCGGCGGGCGTGTTGTTGCACGCGGCGAGCGCGAGCAGGCCGGCCGCAACGGCCGCTTGAGCCAATATCCTCATCAAACAATCCCCTTTTTGCGTCACGAAAGGAGCGCCTGGACTCGCGGCCAGGCGCTCCGGAAAGCCGGGAGACCTCCCAGCGTCCTTCCGCACAAAGCGCGGCGCCTACATTAGTTCCCCTCCGGTCCCGCGACGCAACCCCTTTTTATGCTGCACCGCAACAATTACATGCATGCGACGTTCGTTGCCTGTGCCGCCCGTCCCGGGCCGCCGGCGAACGGGGAGGGCCGACATGCCTGCGATACGACCTGGATTTCGGATCCGCCCGAGCGGCAAGGGCGACCGCGCCTTCGCCCCCGCGGCCGCCGCCAACGACCGCCTCGCCGACCTCGCGCCGGCCCGCGGCAATCCGGGCAACCTCGCCGGCCGCTGCTACGTGCCGGCGGGCCTCACGGGACCGGCGCCGCTTGTCGTCGTGCTCCACGGCTGCACCCAGAACGCCGCCGTCTACGACCACGGCTCGGGCTGGTCGGCGCTGGCCGACAGGCACGGCTTCATCCTGCTCTTCCCCGAGCAGAAGCGCGCCAACAATCAGCTTCTCTGCTTCAACTGGTTCGAGGACGGCGACACCAGGCGCGGCATGGGCGAGGCGGCGTCGATCAGGGCGATGATCGCCGCGATGGAGGAGGCGCACGACGTCGATCCCGAAAGGATCTTCGTCACCGGCCTCTCGGCGGGCGGGGCGATGGCGTCGGTCATGCTCGCCACCTATCCGGAGGTGTTCGCGGGCGGCGCGATCATCGCGGGCGTCGCTTATGGCTGCGCCTCGGGCGTCGCCCAAGCCTTCGATTGCATGGGCGGGCGGGCGCGGAGCGATGCCCGGGAGCTTGGGCAGAAGGTCCGCCGCGCCTCCCCGCACAAGGGGCCGTGGCCGCGCATCCAGGTCTGGCAGGGCAGCGCCGACTCCACCATCGTGCCCAGCAACGCCGACGCGATCGTCCTGCAATGGGCGGACCTTCATGGAAAGGGGCCCAGGCCCGACCGGACCGACACCGTCGCGGGCTACCCGCGCCATCTTTGGCTCGGCGCCGACGATGCGCCGTTGATCGAGCGATACGAGATCACCGGCATGGCCCACGGCATCCCGCTCGATCCCGGCAACCGCGAAGGCGAATCGGGCGCCGCCGGGGCGCACATGCTCGACGTCGGCCTGAGCTCGACCGACCGCATCGCGGCCTTCTTCGGGATTGCCCCGGAGGCGGCCGAGCGCGCCGGGCGCGAACCCCGCTCCGCCGACGCCC
>DASQFO010000144.1:0-5973 GCA_035633095.1 Allosphingosinicella sp.
CCAAATCGTTCTTATTGTAGAACAGCGCCTCGACGCGGAGCGCGTTCGCCCCGGTCGTGACAACGCTCGCCATCATCGGCCGCGGGAAATTGGCGGTCCAGTAGCGCGCGTCGAACCTTTTCACCGTCCCGAGCGTCTTGGCGCCGCCCGGCGGCGCCAGCCAGTGTCCCACGATCAGTCCTCCACCCGCAGCAGCGCCTGCTTCACTGCCCGCGCGACCTGGCGGCTCGACGCGCGCAGGGCCTGCGGCTCGGCGCCCGCGTTCGCATTGATCGTGATGCTGAGCCGAATGTCCCGTGCCGGCCTCGAGCCTGGCGACGGGTCGATCCTCCCGCTCGCCGCCGGCACGAACAATTCCGGCCCGCGCTCCCCGACCAGATAGGCGCGCCCCGCCGCCACCGGGCCGCCGATCGCGCGCCCCGGCGCGGCCGCGATCCCCGCGACGATGTTCGCGATGGCCGCGCCGATCCCGCCGCCCCCGCCACTGCCGCCGCCCCCGAAAATTGCGCCGACGCCGCCCCTGATCGCCGCCGAAGCGATCTCCGCCATCGCCGCCAAAGCGACGCGCTTCAGATCCTCGAAGCCGAGCTTTCCTGTCCTGAGCGCGCGCACCAGCGCGCCCTCGAGCACCTGGCCGGCGCGGGCGACGCCGGCCGCGAACGGACCGTCGAGCTCGGCGCGCATGGCCGCCACGTCGCGCGCGAACACCGAGGTGTCGGCGCGCACGCTGATCAGCAGCCGTTCGATCTCCTCATCCATCGGGAAACATCTCCTTGAGCCTGGCGAGATCCGCCACGGACCCGGCAGGCCGGTCATCGCCCGCCAACGCGGTCAGCACGGCCGCCAGCTCCGCCGGCGTCGCCGCCCAGAATTCGTCGGGGCGCCAGCCGAGCAGCGCCCCCGCCATCCCCGCCAGCCTCCCGGCCGTTTCGCTAAACACGGCCTTGCAAGATCTGCATGAGCAGCAGCCTCAGCACCGGCGTCGCCTTGGCGATCCCCTGCTCCGCCAGCGCTTCGCCGAGCCGCTCACGCGTGCAGCTGTCCGGCCGTTCGGCGATGCAATGCCAGAACAGGCCCGCCATCTCGCTCAACCGAAACTTCCCCTCCGCGGCGCGCTCGGCCAGCGCGAACAGGGGCCCGAGCTCCTCCTCGGCCGCGACCAGCGCTGCAAAGCTCGGGCGCAGCAAGAGCGTCTCGCCTCGGACTTGCAGCGCAGCCTCGCCGCGAGCCTCGTTCGCCGCGCGCGTCATACCGAAGCGACCGCGCCGGAGCTTTCGAGGTTCAGCGCATAGGTCCGCTCGCCGCCATGGTCGCCGGCATAGTCGAGCCTGGTCAGCAGGAACTTGCCCTGCAGCCTTTCTCCGCTTTCGAAGGAGAGCTCGTAATCGTCGATCAGGCCGGCGAGCGCGTTCGCCTTGATACGCGTTTCGGCAGCCGAGCCGGTGAAGATCCCGCTCCCCGACACCGAGACCGAGCGCACCCCGGCGCCCGAAAGCAATTGGCGCCAGCCTCCCGAATCCTTGCTGGTCACGTTGACCGCCTCACCGTTCACCGACAATTGCGTGGTCCGCATGCCGGCGACGGTGGCGAAAACGGGCGGCGCGCCGCCGTCCCCCACCTTCAGCAAAAAGGCACTTCCTTTTTCCGCGCTCATGCCTCATTCTCCTTGGTCTCAAGCCGTTGGATGGATTGGAATTCGCCTTGATTTCGTCTGTTCTCACGTTGCTGCTCGCAGCCTCGGCGGCTCAGTCCGATACGACCCGCACCGCGCGTGAGGCGTATACGGGCTGCCTCCGCACTTACGTGCAGCAAAGCCTCGATGCCCGCATGTCGGCCGCCGACTTCACCACCGCATTCCCGCAGCAATGCACCCGGCAGGAAGCCGCCTTCCGCGCCGCGGTGATCGCCCGCGAAAACGCGTTGCGCGCCACCCGCGCCAATGCGGAGCAGGCGGCGACCGACGAGATCGACGAGGCGAAGCTGAACTTCCGCGAACGGTTCGAAATGGCGCTGCCCCCCGCGCCGCCGGCGACGCCGGCGACGGCGACGCCGCAACCGACACCCGCCGCCGCGACGACGACCCCGCAATAGGACGGCGGGTCGGCCGGCACACCGGCCGAACCCGACTGCCTGTCCCGGACTCGGTCCGGGATCACGGCACAATGGTGCCGTGGCGACCTTTCTTAGTCCTTCAGCATCCGCGCGCGATAGTCGATCGCCGCCGCCCAGCCCGCGCCCGGCTCGCGCAGCATCCGGCTGCGCAGGAACACCAAAGTCACCACCTGCCAGCCCTCAAGCTCGCCGTCGATATCGCCGATCGCGCTTTGGACGGCCTGGACCAGCGCTCGGAGACGCACCGGCCGCTCGCCCGCATCGCGGACCGTGACCGCCAGGCGCAGCTCGCGCCCGGCGCCGCTCTTGTGGCTCCAGTCGCTTTCCGGTCCGGCCTCGACGACGGCATAGGGGAAGGCGCCCCGAAGCGGCCGCCCGTCATAGGTGCCGTTGAGGCCCGCCACGCCGTCCAGCGCCGCGATCGCCGCCCCGCACAAGGCATCGCCCGCACCCTGCTCCTGCCCGCTCATCGAATCAGCTCCGCCATCATCCACTTGAGTGTCGGATCGAGCGCCAGCCGCCGCCTCAGCGCGCGGCCGGTGAGGCGCACACCTTGCGCATCGGCCTCGGCCTGAACGCCGCCCGGCAAGTCTTGGTCAAGCCGTGCGGAGAGCCGGCGCGCCCGCTCCGCCGCGCGCGCCTCGGCTCGCGCCCCCGCCCGCGCCGTCAATGTTTCGAACATCGCCTGGTCCCTATTTGAGCCGCAGCCGCCGCCACGGACGCCACAAGGCGGTCACCGCGGCCGGCGGTTCGCCGCCCGGTCGGCGGTCCCGCTCGCTGTAGAGATGCGCCGCCATCCGCACGATGCCGTGCCGCAGCGCCTCCGGCAGCCCGTTGGGATCCGTGGCCATGCCGGCCCGGTATGAGGCGCGAATCCGCTTCGCGCCCCCTCCGTCCAGCAGCCTCACCCAGCCGTCGCCCGACGCGTCGATGTCGACCGCATAGGCCTGGGCGGCAAGCGGCGTCGCCGCGCCCTCCTCGTCCAGCGCATCGACCCCCAGGATCGCGCGCGCCGGCGCGGCGCTTAGCCGCGTCCACGCGGTCGCGGCGGCCAGCACTTCGGTGACCTCGCGCTCGACCAGCGCCCGGCCGGTAAAAGCCTCGCACATGTCGCCGGCGCCGCGCGCCAGCGCGGCCAGCAAGGCGTCCTCGTCGCTGACCGCGATCCGCAAATAGGCCTTGAGCTCGGCGAGCGGGACGGGAAGCGGCGCGGCCTCGGCCAGGATGTTTCCCATCACCTCTCCTCCACGCGCAAGATAATCGACCGCGAGTCTGCGCTGCCGTCGGAAAGCGTCACCAGATTGGAGACGGAATAGCTGTGCCCGACGACGCCGCCGGAAAGCCGCGCCGCGGCCCGCGCGAGCGCGAAGCTCTCCTCGTCGACGGCGAGCCCGCCTTCCTCGTCGGGCTCGACCGACCAGGCGCTGGCGACGATCGTCTGGTCGTCCAGATAGAGTGCCCAATCGATCGCGTAATCGACTCGCGCCTCGGGGTCCTTCAGGTAAAAGCTCATCGATCCAGTCCTCGGTCAGGGGCGCGTCGCGCGCGCCGCGTCGACTCGGCCGACCCGCGCCGCGCGCTGCCCCTCGGCCGCGGCGGAGCGGGTCTCGCCCCGCGCGGTCATGATTTCGGCGAGCCGGGTGCGGCCAAGATCGGTGGTCAGCATGCCAAGCCCGGCCTGGCTCAGCGCCGCCGCGGCGATGGCCCGCCCGTCCATCTCAGCTTCCGATCAGGCCATGGGTGCGCAGATCGTCGATCAGCGCCTTTACCCGTTGGGCGAGCTGGCTGACGGTGGTCGCGCCCGAGTCGAAGGTTGTCCGCGATGCCGCGCCGGTCGGCGTTCCCCAGCCGGTGATGCGGTTACCGGCGATTTTGACGCCGTCGATCTTGTAGGACCCGCCGACATCGGCGTCGCCGATCACGCTCAGGCTGGCGAGCCCGCTCGCGCTGCCGCCGCTGATGGCGACATTGTCGGCGGCCTGCGTCGCGAGCGAGCCCAGTCCCAGATTGGTTCGCGCCGCCGCCGGCGACGAAGCGCCGGTGCCGCCGTCGGCGATGGCGAGATCGCTGCCCAGCGTCAAAGCCGGCGCCGAGATCGCGCCGCTGAACGCGGCGCCGGCAAGCGCGGCCTTCCCGTCCAGCGCCTCCTCGAGCGCCTCGACATCGGCGACATCGGCCTTGCCGTCCAGCGCGAGCGCAAGCGCTTCGACGTCGGCAGCATCGGCCTTGCCGTCCAGCGCGGCATTAAGCCCGTCGACGTCGCCGATGCCGATCGCCTCGCCTTCCTCCTGGGCCGCGAACCAGGCCGCGCTTACGGTCAGCGCGACGGTCTTCAGCCCTGGGGAAAAATCCACCGCCGCGCCGTCCGCGGACGAAGCGAGGGGCAGCCGCAGCAAGCTTCCGCCGCTGCCGATCTCTCCCTCCCCCGTTTCCCACTCCTGCGCATGGGTGACGCCCGCGATCGCATAGTGAAACCGGGCGCCCGGTGGCACGCTGTCGGCGAACCGCCGGTGCCCGGGCAGCGCACCCGCCAATGGCAGGTCCCCGGTGCCGGCGCCGTGGCTCACCTCGCGCACCAGGTCGGCAAAGAACTGGCTCATGATCGTCTCTTAAATCGGAGAAAATTGGTGCGCCGGGCAGGCAGGGGTAACCCGCCCGGCGCGTCGCCGCCGTCAGGCAGCGAACTTCAGCAGCTTGATCGCTTCGGAGTTCATCACCTGCCCGCCGACCCGCTTTGTCGCGTAGAAGTGGACGAACGGCTTGTTGGTGAAGGGATCGCGCAGGATCTGCGTCTCGGACCGCTCCGCGATCAGATAGCCGGCCTTGAAATTGCCGAACGCGATCGACAGCGAATTCGCCGCCACGTCGGGCATGTCTTCGGCCTCGACCACCGGATAGCCGAGCAGCGTGTCGGGCTGCCCCGTCAACAGCCCCGGTTGCCACAGGAACGCCCCGTCGTCGGTCTTGAACTTGCGGATCCGCGCCGCGGTCGCCGAGTTCATCACGAACACCGCGCCCTGCCGGTAGGGCGAGCGCAGCGCCTGGACGAGGTCGATCAGCTTGTCCTGCGGGCTGGTAGCCGGGAAGCCGCCCGACACGCCGGTCTTGAGGAACTGCAGCGTGCCGAAGGCGCGGACGCCGTCGGACTCGTCGCTGTTCGGCGCGGCGAGGAAGCCCTTGGGCCGGCTCGTGCCGTTCCCCGAGACGAACGCCGCGCCTTCCGCCCGCGCGAACTCGGTCGCGATCTCCTGCGCCAGCCACGCTTCGACGTCGAACGCGGCGTCGTCGAGCATCGCCTGCGATGCCGCCGGATTGGCGTAGAGCTCGCCGAACGGCGGCGCGATCTCCATGAAATCGGGGGTGTCGGTCTCCGGCCGCCCGCCGGTCTCCGCGACCCAGCCCGACGGCGTCCCGCCCGTCGTCACCAGCTTGCGGTACCCGGCCGAGCCGACCCTGACGACGTTCGCGATCGCGCGGATCGGCGAGATCGCGGTCAGCGTCTTGTCGATCTGCTGGTCGAGCTCCTCGGGCACGGCATAGCCGCCCGCCGCATCGCTCGCGCCCGACAGCGCCTTGAGCTCGACGCCCGCCTCGAGGCCCTTGCGCAAATAACGCTCGACGAACGGCGAGCTGTCGGCTTTCGCCCCCGCAAGCGCCGGCCGCGCGCCGGCCACGGCCTGCGCATCGACCCGCGCCTTCAGCGCCGCGACCTCATCCTTGAGCGCCGCGACATCCTCGTCCTCCCGCTCCAGCGCCTCGAACGACGCCTCCAGCGCATCCGCCTTCACTTCGTACATGTCTCTCTCTCCTCGTTGAATTGCTTCACCCACGTCCCGTCAGTCCCGCGCCGGCGGGTTTCTC
>DASQFO010000145.1:0-10769 GCA_035633095.1 Allosphingosinicella sp.
TGCTGCTGCCCGACGACCTCATGGCGGGCACGCCCGGCTGCCTCGCCCAGATGGTGGCGGCTTACAACAAGGTCGGCGGCAATATCGTCTGCGCGCAGGAGGTGCCCCGCGACCGCACGGCCAGCTACGGCATCGTCTCCCCGGGCGCGCAGGAAGGCCGCCTCACCGAAGTGAAAGGCCTGGTCGAGAAGCCCAGCCCCGAGGGCGCGCCGTCGACCCTGGGCGTGGTCGGCCGCTACATCCTCCAGCCCGAGATCATGGCCATACTGGGCTCCCTGGGCAAAGGCGCCGGCGGCGAGATCCAGCTCACGGACGGAATGGCGGCGTTGATCGGGACCCAGCCCTTCCACGCCTTGACCTTCGACGGCGCCCGCCACGATTGCGGCGACAAGATCGGCTTCGTGATTGCCAATCTGGCGCTCGCTCTTGGGCGCGACGACCTCGCCCCGGCCGTGCGTGCCTGGCTTGCCGAGCCGCGGCCCTAGGCTTCCAGCTCGACGTCCCAGTAGAGATAGTCGCGCCAGCTCTCGTGCAGATAATTGGGCGGGAAGCTGCGGCCATGCTCCTGCAGCTGCCAGCTGGTCGGGCGGAAGGGACGGCGCCGTATGCGCATATGCGCCTGCGGCGGCGTGCGGCCGCCCTTCTTGAGGTTGCACGGCGCGCAGGCGGTGGCGACATTGTCCCAGGTGGTGCGGCCGCCCTGGGCGCGCGGCAGGACATGATCGAAGGTCAGCTCGCGCGGATCGCCGCAATATTGGCACGAGAAGCGGTCGCGCAGGAACAGGTTGAACCTCGTGAAGGCCGGATATTGGCTGGGCCGCACATATTGGCGGAGCGCGATCACGCTCGGCAGCCTCATCGCGATGCTCGGGCTGTGCACCTCGCGCTCATAGGCGGCGACGATGTCGACGCGCTCCAAAAAGACCGCCTTGACGGCGGTCCGCCACGGCCACAGGCTCAACGGATAGTAACTGAGCGGCGTATAATCGGCGTTCAGCACGAGGGCGGGACAGCCTTCCGGGTGACGGAGAAGGTCGGGATGGTACAAGGCCGGCAAGCTCCCGTTTTTCGAAAGAACCGCCGAAAAACACCGCTCCCCAAGCCTGTCGCACCCAGAGCCGGGAGAATGGGCGCTCGGCCGTCCTCTCCTGTCCCGTCACGCTCTCGCCTTCTTGCGTGACGGGCCCATGACACCATAGACGGCGACTCTGGGTCAAGCGCAAAAGGGTCTGGGCCTTAGATGCACGCCGTCACCCGCTTCGCGCCGAGCCCCACCGGGCGGTTCCACCTCGGCCACGCATTGTCGGCGCTCCTGGCGCACGATTTCGCCCGCGAGCGCGGAGGCAGCTTCCTGCTCCGCATCGAAGACATCGATCCGGCCCGGGCGCGGCCCGAATTTGTCGACGGCATCATCGAGGACCTGCTCTGGCTCGGCCTCGAATGGGACGGCGAGATGCTCTACCAGTCCGAACGGCTGGAGCTCTACGCCGAGGCGCTCGAGCGGCTGAAGGCCGAGAGCCTGGTCTATCCCTGCTTCTGCACCCGCGCCGGGATCGCCGCCGAGATCGCGGCCAGCGCCTCGGCACCGCACGGCCCCGACGGCGCGCCGGCCTATCCGGGGACCTGCCGCGGCCTTGCCGATCCGGACCTTTCGATCCCGCATGCGTGGCGCCTCGACGTCGCCAGGGCGTCGGCGAGAGCGGGGCCGCTCTACTGGATGGACGGTGAGACAGAAGTCGAGGCCGAACCGGAAGCGTTTGGCGACGTCATTCTCGCCCGCAAGGACGCGCCGGCGAGCTATCATCTCGCCGTCACCCTCGACGATGAGGCGCAGGGTGTCACCGACGTCGTGCGCGGGCGCGATCTCTTCGCCTCGACCGACGTCCACCGGCTTCTCCAGGCGCTGCTCGGCCTGCCGACGCCCGCCTATCACCACCATCGCCTGCTCACGGATTTGGACGGCAACCGCCTCGCCAAGCGGCACGGCGCGCCGACCCTTGCTGATTTGCGCGCCGCCGGGGTCGATCCCCAGGCGCTCGTCGAAACCCTGCGCCGCGGAGAATTGCCGGCTGGATATTCGCTAAAGGGAGCGTAAGAGGCGGGCATGACGGTCGTCCTGATCATCCTGATCGTGCTCGCCGCGGGCGCGACCCTGTTCGTCCTCGTCAAGGGCGTGATCGGCATGGCGCAGGGCAGGGACATTACCGGCCAGCGCTCGCAGGCGCTGATGCAGAAGCGCATCCTGTTCCAGGCGATCGCCATTTTGCTCGCGGTCCTGCTGCTCGTCGTCGCGGGCGGCAGCTGAGCCAAGGCCTTGGTCCGGCTCAACAAGATCTACACCCGCACCGGCGATTCCGGGACCAGCGGACTGGTCGACGGCTCGCGCGCCGCCAAGTCCGATCCGCGCTTCGCCGCGATCGGCGACGTCGACGAGGCGAACAGCGCGATCGGCGCGGCCCTGCTCGCGGTCGGGGACGAGGCGGCGCGGGCGATGCTCTCGCGCATCCAGAACGAATTGTTCGATCTCGGCGCCGATCTCGCCACGCCCGGCGACGATTTCGCGCCGACCGAGATAGCGCTCCGGATCGTGCCGGATCAGATCGCCCGGCTCGAGCGCGAGGTCGACCGGATGAACGAGGATCTGGAGCCGCTGCGGAGCTTCATCCTTCCTGGCGGCGGCGGCGGGTCGGCCGCGCTCCACCTCGCCCGTTCGGTGGCGCGGCGGGCGGAGCGCTCGATCGTGGCGGCCGCGGCCGCGGCCGCGTTGAACCCGCTCGCGCTCGCCTATATCAACCGTTTGTCGGACCATTTGTTCGTGATGGCGCGTTGGATGGCGAAGAAGGAAGGCGGGGATGTACTCTGGCAGCCCGGAGCGACGCGCGGAGCCTGATCCGGATGTGAGGGCGCGTTACGAGGAGGTGCGCCGGCTCAGCCTCGGCATCGCCGCGCCCCTCTCCGACGCCGACGCCATCATCCAGCCGATGCCCGACGCCTCGCCGGCCAAGTGGCATCTCGCCCATACGACCTGGTTCTTCGAGACCTTCGTGCTGCGCGACCACCTGCCGGGCTACCGGGTCCACGACGAAGACTGGGCCTACCTCTTCAACTCCTATTACGAGGGCGAGGGCGAGCGCCACGCCCGGCCGCGGCGAGGGATGCTGAGCCGGCCGTCGCTCGACGAGATCCGCGCCTGGCGCGCGGCGGTCGACGAGGCGCTGCTCGGCGCGATCGACGATTTGCCCGCCGCCATCATCACCCTCGGGCTCAACCACGAGCAGCAGCATCAGGAATTGATGCTGATGGATTTGACCGCGACCTTCGCCGAAAATCCGCTCCGGCCCGCTCTTTGGGAAAGCGCGGCCAATACGCCCGCCGCCCTGGCGTCGCCGTTGCAATGGGTGAAAGGGGGAGAAGGACTGGCCGAGATCGGCCATGACGGCGTCGGCTTCGCTTTCGATTCCGAGCGGCCGCGGCACCGAGTCATGCTCCATCCCCATCTCCTTGCCGACCGGCCAGTGACCAACGCCGAATGGCTCGGCTTCATCGCCGACGGCGGCTATTCAAGCCCGCTCCTCTGGCTCGCCGACGGCTGGACCTGGGCGCGCGAGCATGGGATTGAGGCGCCGCTCTACTGGGTGCGCGGCGACAAGGGCTGGTCGCGCTTCGGCCTCGACGGCCTGACGTCGCTCGATCTCGCCGAGCCGGTTTGCCACGTCTCCTATTACGAGGCCGACGCTTATGCGCGCTGGGCCGGCGCCCGGCTGCCGACCGAGGCCGAATGGGAAGTGGCGGCGGCGCGCTACGATCCCGCCGGGGGCAACCAGCTCGACGAAGCCGGCCCGACGCGGCCGAGGCCTTCTCCCGAAGGCCCCGGCCTTCGCGACCTTTACGGCAATGTCTGGGAATGGACCGGCAGCGCCTTCCTTCCCTATCCCGGCTTCCGCCCCGCCGAAGGCGCGGTCGGCGAATATAACGGCAAGTTCATGTGCTCGCAGCTGGTGCTGCGCGGCGGCTGCTGCGCGACCCCGCGCGGCCACGTCCGGGCGAGCTACCGCAATTTCTACTACCCGCATCAGCGCTGGATGTTTTCGGGGCTCCGGCTGGCGCGGGACGCCTGATGGAGGCGGACCCGGCATTCCGCGCCGACGTGCTCGCCGGTCTCGTCGCGCCGATCCGGGCGGTGCCGGCGCGCTGGCTCTACGACCGCCGGGGCTCGGAGCTGTTCGAGGAGATCACGCGCCTCCCCGAATATTATCCGACCCGGACCGAGACCGCCTTGCTCGAGCGCCACAGCAACGAGATCGCCGCGATGCTCGACACCGGCGAGGCGGTGGTCGAATTCGGCTCGGGCTCGTCGACCAAGACCCCGATCCTGCTCCGCGCGATCAGCCCCCTCGCTTATGTGCCGATCGACATCAGCGGCGATTTCCTGCGCGAGGCGGCCGAGGCTCTGAAGGCCGAGTTTCCAGACCTCCTTGTCCTCCCCCTCGAGGCGGATTTCATGCGGCGGCTCGATCTCCCGCCCGAAATCGCCGGCGCGCCCAAGCTCGGCTTCTTTCCCGGCTCGACGATCGGCAATTTGGTCGCGCGCACCGCGGTCGACCTGCTGCGGGCGATGAAGGAGACATTGGGGGAGGGCTCGCGCCTCGTCATCGGCATGGACCGGATCAAGGACGTCGATGTGCTTCTCGCCGCCTATGACGACCCGGCCGGGGTGACGGCGGCATTCAACCTCAACCTTCTTCACCGGATCAATGCCGAGCTGGACGGCACGATCCCGGTCGAAGCCTTCCGCCACCGCGCGATCTGGAACGACGAGATGAGCCGGATCGAGATGCACCTGGAGGCGCTGCGCGACGTCGCGTTCAGCGTCGCCGGCACCGGCTTCTCGATGAAGGCGGGCGCGACCGTCCACACCGAAAACAGCCATAAATACGGCCATCGCGACAGCCGGCTCTTGCTCCGCGCCGCCGGCTGGGGCGTGGTGCGCGAATGGACCGACGAGAGGCAATGGTTCTCGATCATCCTGGCCGAGGCCGAGCCGCCGCGCTCCGCCCCTTGAGGCCGAGCCGGGCGCAGGCCGCCATTGCCCCCTCAAGCCCGCGCCGCTAGAGAGCGGCGCAGTTCGCGCGGGAGAGTTTATGCTAGGGGCCGTCATCGAAATCCTGATCATGCTGCTCTGGGTGGCGAGCATGGTCATCATCGCCCAGGCCGTGCTGAGCTGGCTGGTCGTGTTCAACGTCATCAACACCCACAGCGATTTCGTGCGTTCGGTGCTCTACGCGCTCGACCGGATGACGGCGCCGCTCTACCGGCCGATCCGCAAGGTGATGCCCGATTTCGGCGGCATCGATTTCTCGCCGATCGTGGTCCTGCTCCTGATCTGGGTGCTCCAGCGGCTCCTGGTGGGCGTCGCGCAGCAAATGGCCCTTTCGGGCTATTAGGGGACCCTGGTGGCGGCCGCGATCATCGACGGCAAGGCGTTCGCCGACGGGCTCCGCGCCCGCGTCGCCGCCGCGGTTCCAGCCTTCGTCGCGGCAAAGGGCCGCCCGCCCGGCCTCGCCGTCGTCCTGGTCGGCGAGGATCCGGCGAGCCAGGTCTATGTCCGCTCCAAGCGCAAGGCGACCGAGGCGGTGGGCATGGCGAGCTTCGCGCACACCCTCCCCGCCGGGACGCCCGAGGCCGAGCTCATCGCCCTGGTCCGGAGCCTCAGCGCCGACGAGCGGGTCGACGGCATCCTCGTCCAGCTGCCTCTGCCGGCCGGGATCGACGAGAAAAAGGTGATCGCGGCGATCGATCCGGCCAGGGACGTCGACGGCTTCACGCCTGAAAATGCCGGCCGGCTGGCGGTCGGCGATGCGGGCCTGGTCCCGTGCACGCCTTTGGGCTGCCTGCTGCTGCTCAAGGACCGGCTCGGCGATCTTTCCGGGCTCGAGGCGGTCGTGGTGGGGCGCTCGAACATCGTCGGCAAGCCGATGGCGCAGCTCCTGCTCAGGGAGAATTGCACGGTCACGATCGCCCACAGCCGCACCCGCGACTTGCCCGCGATCGTCCGCCGGGCGGATATCGTCGTGGCCGCGGTCGGCCGCCCGGCGATGATCGGGGGCGATTGGCTGAAGCCCGGCGCGACCGTGATTGACGTCGGCATCAACCGGGTCGACGGAAAATTGGTCGGCGACGTCGATTTCGCCTCGGCTTCGAAGGTCGCCGGCGCGATCACGCCGGTGCCGGGCGGGGTCGGGCCGATGACCATCGCCGTCCTCTTGCGCAACACGCTCGTCGCGGCGCATGCCCAAGCGGGCCTCGATCCGCCGGAGGGGCTATGATCGAGCTTTTCATGTCTTCGCTGGTCACTTTCCTGGTGGTGATCGATCCGCCCGGCTGCGCGCCGATCTTCGCCAGCGTGACGGCGGGCGCGACGCCGCAACACCGCCGCAATATGGCGCTGCGCTCGGTCGGCATCGCGGCCGGCATCCTGCTCTTCTTCGCGCTGCTCGGCGAGGAGCTTCTGGCCGCGCTCGGCATCTCGCTCTCCGCCTTCCGCATCGCCGGCGGCATCCTCCTCTTCCTGATCGCGGTCGACATGGTGTTCGAGAAAAGGACCGAGCGCCGCGAGAACCGCGCCGAGGAAGTGAGCGCGCGCGAGCCCGAGGATATCTCCGTCTTCCCGATGGCGATCCCGATGATCGCGGGCCCCGGCTCGATCGCTTCGATCATGCTGCTGATGGCGCGGAGCGACGGCCTTACGCAGTCGCTGGTCGTGCTCGGCGCGCTGGTCGCGACCTTGCTGCTGACCCTGCTCTCTTTGCTCCTCGCGGGCCCGCTGATGCGGCTGCTCGGCCACCGCATGGAAGCGATGATCACCCGGCTGCTCGGCGTGATCCTGGCCGCGCTCGCCGCTCAGTTCGTGATCGACGGGATCGGGCGCAGCTTCTCTATCTAAGTCTTTGTAGGCTGGTACCGGTCACAATCAGCGCACCACGCGCCACATCCGGTATGGCGAATCCGCCGGCAACGGCACGCGCTCGAGCCAGAGCGGGATCTTGCCGCGCATCAGCTGCATGTAGAATCCCTGCGGCGCCTCCGACCGGTAGATGGTCGATTCGGAGAGGTTGGGGCAGATCAGGACATAATCGACGCGGTAGCGCTCCGCCGTGCGGCGCGCATTGTCGGCGTCGCCGCGCCAGGCGCGCATCACGTTGATGATCTCAGCCGCGTTGCGGTGATAGGGGCCGGTGATGGCGCTGTGCGGCGTCACCGTGATCAGCCGCGGCCCGAGGTCGACGAAGGTCAGCACAATGCCGCGCGGCTGTCGCGCGACCGGGGCCAAAGCGGCCAGCGTCGGGCAGCGGTTGTTGGCGATGTTGATCGTCCGGCGCGCCTGGCTGAGCGGGTTCGGGACGAGGCGGGTGAGATAGCCGGTCATCAGCCCCGAGACGATCAGGAACGCCGCGACCACGCCCAGCACGCGCAACAACATTGTCTTCAGGTTCATGACCCAGGCGACGACAAGCCAGGCCAGAGCCGTCGCGCCGGGGATGGAGAGGAGCTGGGCGGCCGGCCCGGCGCGGGTCTGCCAGCAGAGCAGGCCGGCGGCGATCGCGGCAAGGAGGGCGATGGCGGCCCAGGGGATCAGCTTCTCCGGCTCGCGGCGGCTTCGCCACAGCATCGCCGCATAGCCGATCAGCCCGACCACCGGGAGCGTAACCGTCAGCGCGGCGATCCGGGCACCGTGCCGCCAGATCGGCATCGCCTCGCGCACCCTCGACAGCCACAATCGCTCGAGCTCCGGCGAGGATTGTTCGAGCCTTCCCAGGCAATGCGGCCAGGTCCAGGCGAAGGCGCCGGCGAGCAGCGCGCCGGCGCCCGCCGCGACGGCGAGGCGGCCGGCGGGGGTCTTGGGGCTGATCCAGGCGAGCACGACCGCGATCGCGCCCGCGCCGGCCATCGCCGACAGCCAGACCGGCGACAAGGCATCGCAGACCGGCGCGCGGTTCGCCTCGGAGGCGAAGGCGAGGAAGGCGAAGGCGCAGCCCCCCGCCAGGGTGACGCCGTAGGCGAAGAGCCGGCGCGCCTCGCTTTGGTCGCGCACCCACATCAGCACCACGATCGCACCGGCGGCGGCGAGATAGATCAGCATCTCGAGGCCGATCGCGAAAGACAAAGCGGTCGCGAGCCCGAGCGTGACGCCGCCGCGCGCGCGCCGCGTATCGGTCAGCGAGGCCGCGGCCCAGGCCAGCATGGCGAGCTGCCAGCCATGATGGTCGATCCGCAAGGGTTGCCACATGCCCTTGGCCGAGCCCGCGCAGGCGAGCAGCGCGATGGCGAGCGGGAAGGCGAGCGGCGCGATCAGCCGCCGCGCCATGACCGAGACCGCGATCATCGCGACCAGCATCGGCAGCAGCGGCGCGGCGGTCACCGCGATCGTCTCGGCGATCCGCCCGCCGAATAGCGGCGTGAAGAGGAGCTTGAGGCCCGCGATGGGCAGGTCGACGAGCCGCGACCAGTGGATGTTGGAGCCGGCGAGGCGATGCTGCTCGAGGTCGTACCACCCCTGGCCGGCGAGCAGGCCGCGGACCTGCATCATCCGCATATTGTCGTCGGTGTCGCCGAGCGAGAAGCCCTGGATCGCGCCCCAGCGGGCGTAGACCATGAAGCCGGCGACCCCCAGCCAGAAGAGGAGCAGCCACCAGCGCCAGCGCCGGTCCAGATGGTCGAGCGGAGCCCCCGCTACTGCCGGCATCGATGTTTCTTTTCTTTTCATCCCCAGCCCCGCGCATTAGTCGCTCATCCCCAAAGGGCAAGCGGGGCAAGGAGGCTGCGTACATCGTGGGGCAGGGCGGCGTCGTTTCAGCTCTCCAGGGGCAATTGCTTCGTTTCGGCATGGTGGGCGGCTTCGTCACCGCGCTGAGCGTGATCGTCTATTATGTGCCCGCCACCTGGCTCGGCGTCCCGCCCCTGCTCGCCAATCTGCTCGCCTATTGCGTCGCGGTGGCGCTCGGCTACGTGCTCCACAGCCGGGTCAGCTTCAAGGGCCATGGCAGCCGCGACAAGCCGCTGGAGAGAACCGGCCGCTTCTTCATCGTCAGCCTCGTCAGCCTCGGCCTCAACAGCCTTTTCGTCGGAATCCTGACCGGCCCCCTGCACGGCCCGACCTGGTGGCCGGTGATCCCGATGCTGTTCGTGACGCCGCTCGTCACCTTCACGCTCAACCGCCAGTGGGTGTTCGGCTGATGGCCAGGACCTGATGGAACGGATCGTCTACGACCGCATGGCGGAGATCGACCAGCTCCACTGGTGGTATCGGGCGCGGCGCGACATCCTCGCGGACCTGATCGGCCGCAGGATCGACCTGCCGGGGGACGCGCGCATTCTCGAGGTCGGCTGCGGCACCGGCCACAATCTCGATATGCTGGGCCGTTTCGGCCGGGTCGACGCGATCGAGGTGGACGGGGCCGCGCGCGCGATCGCCAGCAGGCGGCTCGGCCATGCCGTCATGGACGCGCCGCTCCCTGCTTTGGCGGGCGTGCCCGACCGGACCTACGATCTGATCGCGATCCTCGACGTGATCGAGCATATCGACGAGGACAGAGCCGGGCTGGAGAGCCTGGCGAAAAAGCTCAGGCCCGGCGGCAGGATCCTGATCACGGTGCCGGCCTTCCCCTGGATGTGGAGCGCGCACGACGTGGTGAACCACCACAAGCGCCGCTACACCCGGCGGACGCTGAAGGCGCTGGTCGCCGCGGCGGGGTTGCGACTCGAGATGCTGAGCTGGTTCAATTCGCTGCTCTTCCCGCTCGCCGCCGCCGCGCGGGTGGCCGGGCGGCTGGCCGGCAGGCAGGACAGCGGCGACAAGCTGCCGCCCAGGCCGATCAACGGGCTGTTCGAATGGATATTCGGCCTCGAGCGCTACGCGATCGGGCGATTGCCCTTCCCTCCCGGGGTCTCGCTGGTGGCGATCGTTTCGGCCTCCTGAGCGACATGGCCGAGGCTCGGGCGGCCTCCGGCCCGGCCGGCAATCTCCGCGACGATGTAGAGCGGCCGGCGCTTGGCCTCGATGTAGAGGCGGCCGAGATACTCGCCGATCATGCCGAGCACGAACATCTGGACGGCGCCCAAAGCGACCACGACCAGCATCAGCGACGTCCAGCCCTGGATCGCGTTGCCGGTGAAAAATCCGACCGCGATATAGACCAGGAGCAGCATCGAGGCGGCGACCAGCCACAGCCCGACATGGCTGGCGAGGCGCAGCGGCGCGGTCGAGAAGCCGGTCACCGCGTCGAGCGCGAGGCGCATCATCCGCCCGAGCGGGTAATTGGTCCGGCCCGCATGGCGTTCGGCCCGGTCATAGGCGATCGGGACCTGGCGGAAGCCGACCCAGGCGACCATGCCGCGGATGAAGCGCGCCTGCTCGGGCAGGCTGAGGAGCGCGTCGAGCGCGCGCCGGCTCATCAGCCGGAAGTCGCCGGTATCGAGCGGGATGTCGATCTCGGCGAGCCTGGAAAGCAGCCGGTAGAAGAGCTTGGCGGTGCCGCGCTTGAACGCCGTCTCGCCCGCCCGCGCGCGGCGGACGGCATAGACGACGTCGGCGCCTTCATCGTCCATCTTGGCCAGCATGTCGGCGAGCAATTCGGGCGGATCCTGGAGGTCGGCGTCGATGATCAGGATCCGCTCGCCGGCGCACAGGTCGAGCCCGGCGGTCAAGGCGAGCTGGTGGCCGTGGTTGCGCGAGAGGTTGATCGCGACCAAATGCGGATCCGCATCGGCGA
>DASQFO010000146.1:0-5402 GCA_035633095.1 Allosphingosinicella sp.
CCGCGAGGTCGACGCGATCGTCCACGTGCTGCGCTGCTTCGAGGGCGGCGACGTGACCCATGTCGAGGGCCGGATCGATCCGATCGCAGACGCGGAAGTCGTCGAGACCGAGCTGATGCTCGCCGACCTCGAAAGCCTCGAGAAACGCGTGCCGAACCTCGTCAAGAAGGCGCAGCAGGGCGACAAGGAGGCGAAGGTGCAGGCGCGCGTGCTCGGCGAATCGCTCGAGCTGCTGCGCGCCGCGAAGCCGGCACGGCTGACCGAGCCCAAAGACGATGAGGAGAAGCTGGCGCTGGCGCGCGCGCAATTGCTCACCGTCAAGCCGGTCCTCTACGTCTGCAACGTCGACGAGGGCGACGCCGCCTCCGGCAATGCGATGAGCGCGCTTGTGTTCGAGAAAGCGGCGGCGGAGGACGCCCGCGCGGTCGTCATCTCGGCCGCGATCGAGGCCGAGATCGCGACCATGCCGGCCGCGGACCGCGCCGAGTTCCTCGCCGATCTGGGGCTCGCCGAAACCGGCCTCAGCCAGATCATCCGCGCCGGCTACGACCTCCTCCACCTTGTCACCTTCTTCACCGCCGGTCCCAAGGAAGCGCGCGCCTGGACGGTCGAGAAAGGCGCCAGGGCTCCGCAAGCGGCGGGCGTCATCCACACCGATTTCGAGCGCGGCTTCATCCGGGCCGAAACCATCGCCTACGACGATTTCCTCGCTTGCGGCGGCGAAGCGGGCGCCCGCGACAAGGGCAAGTTGCGCTCGGAAGGAAAGGATTACGTCGTCCAGGACGGCGACGTGCTGCTGTTCCGCTTCAACGTCTGAGGCGCGGATCAGGGCGGCGACAGGCGCCGGATGCGGTCGGCGGCAGGCGGAGCGAGCGGGCTGCCGCCGGCGATGTAGCGCTCCAGCGCCTCGATATCGAGCGGGCCGCCGCTCGGATCGCTCCCTTCGCGGAACAGGGTGAAATTGTCGCCGCCGGTGGCGAGGAAGCTATTCATCGTCACCCTGTAGACGGTCGCATCCCCGATCGGCGCGCCGTGAAGGCGCAGGTCGAGGATGCGCTGCCCCGGCGCCCGATTGAGGTCGTAGGCGTAGGTGAGGCCGAGCGTGGGGAGCAGCATGATCGGGCTCTCGGCGGTGTTGCTGCCGCTGGCGAATTGCTGCTCGAGCAAAGCGCGCAGCTGCCGGCCAGTGAAGCTCTTCACCAGCAGATTGTTGCCGAAGGGCTGGGCGGCGAACAGCTGGCCGAAGGTGACGCTGCCGTCGGCGGCCGGGACGATGTCGGCGCGGACGCTGGTCTGGTTGGTGAAGGCGATCTGCGCGCCGCCGTTTTCGGCCGCGCGCGTGGCGGCGAGATGGGCGTCGGCGATCAGATTGCCGAGCACCGATTCGCCCGACGGCGCCTCCTCGCGCAGCGCCGCGCCCCGCAGCCGGCCGACGACGCGGTCCGCGACCGGCGCCGCCGCCGCGGTATAAAGCGCGACCAGAGCCGCGACCTCCGGATCGGGCGCGAAGCGGGGAAAGAGGTCGCTGAGCTCGACCGGCCCGCTCGCATTCCGATAGGGCTCGCTCTGCACGATAAGCTGATCGGCATGGCGCGCCACCACCCGGTTTTGCGCGGGATCGATCGAGAGGTCGATCGCGGTCAAGAGGGTGCCGCTGCGCTCCGCGCTGGTCACCAGGATCGGCCGGCCCGGATCGATCCGGCCATAGTCGCACAGATAGGCATGGTGGGTGTGGCCCGAGACGACCAGATCGACCGCCGGATCGAGCCGGGCGAGGATGGCGAGCAGATCGCCGCTGACGCCCGGACAATTCGGGTCATTGTAGCGGCCCTCGGTGTCGAGGCCCTGGTGGATCAGCACCACGATCGCATCCGCCCCTTCGGCCCGGAGGCGCGGGACGAGCGCGTTGATGCTCTCCGCCTCGTCGGCGAAGCTGAGGCCCGCGACGCCGGCCGGCGTCACCAGGGTCGGGGTCTCGCGCAAGGTGAGGCCGATGATGCCGACCGACACTTGCCGCGCGCCGCTGCCGAAGCGGCGCATAGCGTAGCCGGGAAAGAGCGTGCTCCCGTCCTCGGTGCGAACGTTGGCGGCAAGGAAGCGGAAGCTGGCGCCGGGGAAATCGCGATCGAGCCGGCAGGGCACGCGGGCGGTGTGCTGCGCGCAGCCGCCATTCTGCATCCGCAGCAGCTCGGGCCGGCCCCGATCGAATTCGTGATTGCCGACCGCGTTGAAATCGAGCCCGATGCGGTTCATCGCCAGGATGGTCGGCTCGTCGAGGAAGCCGGCCGAGACGAGCGGCGAGGCGCTGATCAGGTCACCGGCCGAGACGGTGATATTGTTGGGGCTGCCGGCGCGCAGCCGCCGCATCGCCGAAGCCAGATAGGCGGCGCCCCCGGCCGGCACCCGGACCTCGCGGCCGTCCGGCCCGGTCGCCACAATCGCGTACCGCGGCGGCTGCAGCGCGCCGTGAAAGTCGTTGAAGGCGATGATGCGGACCTGGACCGGCCCGGTGGCCGCGGGGCCAGCCGGCCTCGCCGTCGCGCAGCCGGTCAGCGCCAGGAGAACCGCAATCGCCACCTTCATTCGCATTGGTTCGCTCCTGCCGCAGGTCGGGTTGAAACGCTGCTTGGCACGGCGCGCGGAGGCTGTCACTAGAGCCGGTACGGCCGGACCATCGGAGCGAAGCGTGATCTATTTCGAGGACCTTGTGGTCGGCAAGGAGACCTATTTCGGCAGCGTCGCGGTCACCCGCGAGGAGGTGCTCGAATTCGCGCGCAAATATGATCCGCAGCCCTTCCATCTCTCCGACGAAGCCGCCGCCAAGACCTATTTCGGGCGGCTGTCGGCAAGCGGCTGGCACACCTGCGCGATGGTCATGGGGGTGATCGCCCGCAAGGTCGTCAGCGAGGAGCAGGCCGGCCTGGGGGCGCCGGGCATCGACGAATTGCGCTGGCTGAAGCCGGTCTATCCCGGCGACACGCTGCACGTGAACGGCAGGATCCTCGAAACGACGCCCTCGCGCAGCAAGCCCGACATCGGCTCGTTCAGGACCAAAACGACGGTCACCAACCAGGACGACGTGCCCGTCCTCACCTTCACCTCGATCGTGCTGATGCGGCGGCGGCCCGAAAAATAGGGACAGTCCCTATTTTCAGGCCTCCTCGCCCGCGAGCAATTGATCGTAGCGGCGCTGCATCTCCTCGGTGCTGACCTGCTCGATCTCGGCCGAGACGAACCAGCTGTGCCCGAAGGGGTCGGCGACCATGCCGGCACGATTGCCGTGGAACTGGTCCTGCACCGGGCGCAGCAAAGTCGCGCCGGCCTCGACCGCGCGCGCGGCGGCCGCGTCCGGGTCGGCGACCGAAAGGTGCAGCTTGACCGGCGAGCCGCCGAGCGAAGCCGGGCTCAAGGCGCCGAATTCGGGATGCTCGTCGGCGAGCATGATCGTCGAATTGCCGATCCTGATCTCGGCGTGGCCGATCTTGCCGGCGGGGTCGGTCAGCCGCATCAGCTCCTCGGCGCCGAAGGCCCTTTTGTAGAAGTCGAGCGCCGCCGCGGCGTCCCTGACGATGAGATAGGGGGCGATCGTCTGCGGGCTCGAATCGGTCATGGCATCCTCCGTGCGAATCGCTATTTACATTACGTATCGTTACGTAAATAATGGGCCTCGTCAACATGGAATCTCAAGCACTTCCTCCCCCCCGCCGCGGCCGGCCGCGAAGCGAGACCGCGCGGCGGGCGATCCTGCGCGCGGCCCGCGAGCTGCTCGACGAAGGCGGCCTCCTGTCGGTGACGATGGAGGGTGTCGCCGCCCGGGCGGGAGTCGGCAAGCCGACCGTCTACCGCCACTGGAGCAACCGCTACGAAGTCGCGATGGCGGCCCTGATCGAGGCCACAAGCGGCACCGAGGCGCCGAGGCGGCGCGACGCCCCGCTCGAGGCGCTGGGCGAGCAGCTGCACCGCCTCGCCGAATTGTTTACCTCGTCGACCGGCCGCAACGTCGCCGCGGTCCTGGTCTCGGGCTATGGCGAGACCGAGCTCTCCAAAGCCTTCCGCCTCTATTTCGTCCAGGCGCGGCGCGACGAGGGCCGCGCCCTGCTCAGGCAGGCGATCGCCGCCGGGCGAATCCGCGCCGGCGTCGATCTCGAACTCGTGCTCGACCTGATCTACGGGCCGATCTTCTACCGCCTGACCATGGCGCACGCGCCGATCGACGCCGGCTTCGTCGACGCGCTGCTGCGCGAAGTGCTGTCCGGGATCGCAGTGCACCGCCCCGGCCGCGCGGGCGGCCTGCCCTTTCGGTAGATCCCCCACTCGTCATTCCCGCGAAAGCGGGAATCCAAACAGAGACGGTGCACTGCCCGGACGCAGTCTGGATCCCCGCTTTCGCGGGGATGACGGTAAGAGGCTTAGTGCTTCCGGCCGGCCCAGACGTTTTGATAGGCCATGTAGGCGAGGACCGTCCCGAACAGCAGGAAGATCAAAGTCGCGATCCCGTACATGTGGCGCCTGTCGAGCTCGGGCTCGGCCGCCCAGGCCAGGAAGGCGGAGACGTCGTGCGCGGTCTGCGCCCGGGTCGCCGGGGTGCCGTCGGCATAGGTCACCTGGCCGTCGGCGGTGAGCGGCGGCGGCATGGCGATGTTGAGGTTGGCGAAATAGGGATTGTAATAGAGTCCGGTGCCGGGCCGGTTTTCGGCGGGGAGGTGCGCGGGCGGGTTCTGGTAGCCGGTGAGCAGCGATTCGATATAGGCCGCGCCGCCCTCGCGCGCCTTGGTGATCAGCGACAAATCGGGCGGCAGCGCGCCGTTGTTGGCGGCGCGGGCCGCGACCTCGTTCGCATAGGGGCTCGGGAAACGGTCGGCGGGGATCGCCTTGCGCGTCGCCGGCTCGCCGGTCTCCGGGTTGAGCGAGGGGACCTGGATCGGCCACTGGTCGGCGATCGCGCGCACCTCGGCCTCGTTATAGCCGAGCGCGTGAAGGTTGCGGAACGCGACATATTCGAGGCCGTGGCAGGCCGCGCAGACCTCGCGATATACTTGGAAGCCGCGCTGGAGCTGGCGGCGGTCGAAGCGGCCGAACGGGCCGTCGAACGAATAGGAGACGTCGCGTGCGTGGTGGTGGAACTCGTGCTCCACAGTCGGCTGCGGCGGATCCTGCACATAAGCGATCGCGCCCCAGAGCAGCGACCAGGCCGCGAAGCCGACGAAGCCGAGACCGACCAGGAAGCCGAGAATGCGAACCATGACTCTCTCGTCTCCCTAAGCTCGTGCCGGCTCTGCGCCGGTGAGGTCGGCCGGCGCCGCTTCCTCGGCCTCGCCGTGAAGCACGCTCTCGGTGATCGAATTGGGCAAAGGCAGCGTCTTTTCGACCATTGAGAGGATGGGGAGGATTATGAGGAAGTG
>DASQFO010000147.1:0-1613 GCA_035633095.1 Allosphingosinicella sp.
GCCGACAAGGACTCGCGGGGCCAAATCCTCCCGTTCGATTTGAAGCACCCGTCATTCCAGTGCCCGGAAGGCGAGCGCGCGCAGGAACAAGGTCTCGGCGGCGATCCAGTCCTGCCTCAGCAGATTCTCGTCGGTGAAATCGACGGCAAGCCATTGCCGGATGATCGGCCGCAGCCGCGCCTTGTCGGCGGGCGCCGCACCCGCGTAAGCGAGCACCGCCGCCGCGCCGATCCAGGGCGAAGGCGGGTGGCGGTAGGAATCGAAGAAGCGCTGCCCGTTGGCGAGCTCGACATAAGCGCTCGACGGCGAATTCTCGGTCGGGGCCGGCAAGCTCCGCACCGAGCGGACGAAGGCCTGGGCGGCATGGCTGCGGCGCACATCGCCGGCGGAGGCCGTCGCAACCGTCGCCATCGCCGCGAACACCAGGCTTTCGGTGCGCCTCTCGTCATTGGGATAGTCGGTCCAGCGCGCACCCTCCCTGGGGCCGCGGTTGAGCCAGCCGACGGCGCGGGCGATCGCGGCGTCCACGCGCGGCCGCAGCGGCGCCGGGATCACCCCGGCGCGGCGCGCCTCGGCGAGCGCGATGGTCAGGACCGCGGTGGCGTGGACGGCGGCGTTGGTGTCGTCCGGCCTTGCGGTGAAGCTGATCGCCCACCAGCCTTCGGGATTCTGCGCGGCGAGGATCGTTTCCAGGAGGCGCTGCGGCGCCGGATGGCGCAGGCGGGCCGAGGCGATGATCACCCAGGCGTTGCCGATGCTCTGCTCGGTATTGTAGATCAGGAAGCAACCGCATTCGGGACGGACGGCGCGCTGGAGATAGGCGAAATAGGGGCCTTCGAGTGCGCGGCTCTCCTCCGGCGCGCCGGAGATCAGCTGGCCGACGGCCCAGGCCCAGCTGGTGCCGATCAGCTCCGGCTCGGCGAGCGTCCGTTCGGCGCGCAGCGCCAGCCGGGCCCGCGCGCCGCGCTCGCCCTCGATCGAGGCCCGAAGCTGCTGCGCGGTCACCGCCGGCGCGTCGGGATCTTGCTGCGCCTGCTGGGGCGCGCCGGGCGCCAGGAACCGGGGCAAGAAGACGAGCAACAGCGCCGCGGCCAACAGCGCGCCGGCGCCGAGGCCGAGGTACAGCTTGCGCCGATCCTTGCCCGTGCGCGCCGGCCGCGGCGCCGCGGCCGCGTCGCCGATCCGGGCCCGCACCTCTTCGAGGAACTTGGCCTTGACCGCGTTGAACTGGCGCTGCGAGCGGCCGATCAGCAGCGCCTGCACCATGAACAGGCCCATCGGGAAGTCGGTCGGCTTAAGATCGTCGACCATCACGGGCAGGATCTTCTCGGCCTCGCGCGCGATGATCGCCTCGTGGCGCACATTGGGCGAGGCGACGCTGGCCTTGGTCCACAAGGCGATGACCAGCCTGGCGCCGGCCAGCTGCTCGCGGATCCAGCTGTCCCAATCCTTGCCTGGCGGCGTCGACTGGTCCCAGAAGACCTCGTAGCCCGCCTCCTCGAGCGCGTCGCGCACGCGCAACGCGACGGCCCGGTCGGGGCTCGCATAAGAGATGAAGATGTCGGCCAGCCGGAGACCCTCCTCGCGCCCGATGCCTAACCGAGGCCCCGGCC
>DASQFO010000148.1:0-6931 GCA_035633095.1 Allosphingosinicella sp.
CCCAGCCGCCAGCCGTCGGGCGTATTGGTGAGCTCGGCCGGCGTCACCAGCTCGAGCGGCCGCCGGTCGAGCGTGCCGCTGCCGCTCACCCGGTAGCGGTTCGGCGCCACGTCGACGACGGCGTTGAAGGTGAAGTCGCGGCCGCGCGACCCCGCGATCCGGGCGCGAATCTGGCCGATTCCGCCGCGAAGGCTCGCTTGCGCGTCGACATTGGCGATCGACAGCGGCCCGCGGCTCAGGCCGCGCGCGGTGAGCCGCCCCTCCACGCTCGTCCCGGCCGGATCGAGCAGGATCATGCCCTCGATCGTGCCGCGCCGGATCACGATCGGCGGCGGCCCGACGAAACGCGCGTCGTTGGCAGTGAGGTTGACCATGATCCTCTGGTGACCCGCGAAAGGCCCGAACAGCAGCCGCCCGTCGAGGCCGCCGCCGGCGACGTCGAGCTGCCCGGTGAAGCCGCCCGGATCGGAGCGCAGCGCCCCGCTCGCCCGCGTCCCCGAGACGTTCAGCGCCGCGACCTGGATGATCGCCGGCCGGCCCGGCGGCAGCAATATGCCGCCATGGCCGGTGAATGGGCCGAGGGTCGAGCCGCCCTCGGCCCGCCAGGCATAGCCCGCCGCTCCCGGCTCGAGGTTCAGGAGCACGTTGCGGAGGCCGAGCGAATCGGCCGGGCGCTCGAGGCGTATCGCCAGTCGTGGCCGCTCGATCCGCCCGTCAAGCGTCAGCCGGAGCGGCCCGTAATCGCCGTGCCGCCCCGCCCCCTCGAACTGGAAGGTGCCATCGATCCGCCGCAGCCCGCTGCCGGCCAGCGCCAGCTTCGGCGCGGCGATACGCAGGTTGGAGAAACGCAGAATCCGGTCCGGCCCACGGGTCAGACTGGTGGTGAGCGTCGGCAGTCCGCCCGCGACCCAGAAAAGGAAGCGGTTGTCGAGCCGCCGCACCCAGGCCCGCGCGGTCCCGGTCACCATCGTGCCGCGCCCGCCCGGCCCCGGCACGGCGCGCAGCTCGGAAAGCACGTCGACCAGGCCGAAGCCCGGGATCGCATAGGTCCGCATGCCGGCATTGACCGCGACCGCGTAGACGCCGGTGCGCAGATCGACCTCGAGATCGACCAGGCCGCTGAGCTTGTCCGAGCCGAGGACGAGATCGTCGCCGGTCAGCCGCCGCGGCGTCACCCGGAGCAGCCCCTGCACGCGAAGATTGGCGAGGATGCCGCCGGCCACCTCGCCGACCCCGGTCACCCGCCGCGCGGTCACCAGCACCGGCACGATGACCGGCGCGCGCGAGAGATTGCCTCTCCCCTCGGCGCGCACCTCCTCGAAGCCCGTCTGGTCGAACGCGATCCGGGGCGCGGTCAGCCGGTAGACGAAGCCGGCATTGCCGAAACGCCCGTCGAGCAAAGCCGCGAACCTGATTTGCCGGCCGGTCATGTTGGTGAACATCGCCGGCGGCCGGGTCAGCTCGGCGGCGAGCGCCACCTGCCGGTAGCGGCCTTGCGCCAGATCGACGATGCCGCGCGCCTCGATCCGGAGCGAGGCGGAAATCGCCGACAGCCGCCCCTCGATCCGCCGGTCGGCGATGAAGCCGCTGCCGCTGACCAGCACGCGCGGCGACGTCAGCCGCTGCAGCTTGCCCCTGAGGAACGGCGCCGGCGCCGCCGTCCCGCGCAGCTGGAAGCGCCCCGAGGCCATGCTGAGCCGGAAATCCGCCGTGCGCCGCGCGGAGACGTCGAGGAGGGCGGTACCGGCCCAGCGCCGCCAAGTCCCGTCGCCGCCCAGATCGAGCCGCACCGGCCGCCGGGTCCCGAGCATCGCGCCGACGACGCTGTTCGCCGGCGCCATTATGCGCGCGTCGAGGTCGAAACGGTCGCGGTCGGGCTCGGCATCGAGCCGCAGGCTCAGCCGGTCGCCGCCGTCGCGGACCGCGACGCGAAGTCCGAGCAGGGCGCGGCCGTTCCTGATCTCGGCTTCGCCGCTGAGGCTGCCGACCCGCTCGCGCCCGGTCACCGCCGCGCCGATCCGCAATTGCCTGACGTCGAGCCGGCCGAGGCGGATGTCGTATTCCGGCAGGAATGGCCGCGGCTCGCGCGACGGGATGAGATCCGGCATCCGATGGAGGATGACGAGATCGGATTCGAGCTCGTTGATCACGAGGCTGTTGAACAGGAAGTCGAGCGGCCGCCAATCCATCCCGATCTCGGAGGATTCGGCGAACAGGCCGTCGGGATCGTAGAGGCGCACGTCCTTCAATTGCGTCCGCCCCCAGATCGAGCCGTCGATCCGGCCGATGCGGATGCGAAGCCCCGAGGCCGGGGTCATCGCCGCGATCCGGTCGACGATGAAGCGGTGGCCCGCGGCGGTGTCGAGGAAGGCGACCAGAGCGGCGAAACCGAGCAGCAGGCCGAGCGCGACCACGGTCAGGAATTTGGCGAGCCCCACGCGCCAGCGCCGCGGCGGCGATCGGGCCGGCGCCAGCGCGGGATCGAGCACCGCTTCGGCCGCCATCAGAAGGCCTGGCCGAGCGAGACATAGACGGCGACCCGGGGATCGCCGCTGCGCGGATTGAGCGGGGTGCCGACGTCGACCCGGATCGGGCCGAAGCGGGTGTGGTAGCGCACGCCGATGCCGGCGCCGAACTGGAGGTCGCCCAGCCCCGGCGTCGGCGAGGTCGAGATGTTGCCCGCATCGACGAAGGGCACGATCCCGAAATTGCCGAGCCGGACCCGCGCCTCGAGCGCGAATTCGATGAGGCTGCGCCCGCCGATCGGATCGTTGAACACCGGGTCGCGCGGCCCCAGCGCCTGGAAGCCGTAGCCGCGCACCGATCCGCCGCCGCCCGCGTAGAAGCGCCGCGACGGCGCCAGCTGGTCGCGGCTGGCGCCGACGATGGTGCCGAGCCGGGTCCGTCCGGCGATGGTGAGCGTGTCGCCTGCCGGCACGTAGAAGCTGCCGTCAAGCTGCGCCCGGGCGTAGAAGAAGCTGCCGCTCTGCAATGAGGCTTCGGGCGAGAGCCGCGCCGAGAGGCGGAAGCCCCTGGTCGGATCGAGCAGATCGTTCGAACCGTCATAGCCGAGGTAGAAGGGGATGGCGCCGATGAAGAAGGTCCGCCGCCTTGTCGTGCCGCTGGCGAGGTCGACGTCGCGCTCGTCGGTCGCCGTCAGCTCGGCGCCGACCGACCAGGTCCAGGCCTTCTGCCAGATGATGTTCGACTGACGCTCAATGCCGCCGGCCAGGGTGAAGGTGCGCGCGTCATAAGCGGGCCGGTTGACGTTGGTGGCGGCGACCTGCGCGTTCAGGACCTGGTCGCGGCGCATGAAATTGCTGCGCCGCAGGATCGCCGAGACGAGCTGTTCGCGGGTGCCGGCGACGCCGCGGAAGGTGACCGCGCCCTCGGGCGCGATCAAATTGCGGTGCTGCCAGCTCAGCTCGAGGCGGATGCCCTCGCCGGTGCCGTAGCCCGCCTCGCCGGCGACGGTGCGCATCGGCGCCGGCTCGAGCGTAACGGCGAGGTCGACCAGGTCGGTTTGCGGCCGCGCGACCGGCCGGATCGTGACCGCCGAGACGAGGCCGGTCGCGACCAGGGCCTGGCGCAGATCCTCGATCCTCTCGGCGCGGAAGGGGTCGCCCTCGCGGAAACGGGCGATGGTCTGAAGGTGCCGGGCGCTGAACAAGGGCCGGCCTTCGACGACGACCTGGCCGAAGCGCCGCGCTCCCGCCGGCTGGACCGGCAGGACCAGGGTCGCGGTGCGGGTGTCGTGGTCGACCACCACCTCGGCTTCGCCGACCTCGGCGAAGGCGTAGCCGCGCCGGCCGAGCTCAACGCGCAGCGCCGCTTCGGCCTCGTTGACCCGGGTCGCGTCGACCGGATCCTGGGCAGCGACGGCGAACGACCGGCGCAGCGCCGCCGCGTCGGGGCCCGCCGCTTCGTCGAGGCCCGGAAGCCTGACCTCGGTGAAGCGGTAGAGCGGGCCCGGCTGCACGTTCAGGGCGACCGCGAAGCCCCCGCCCGGCGCGGCGTCGACCGCTGTGGTTACCAGCGCGTCATAATAGCCGTTGGCGCGCAAGAGCTCGGCCAGCAATTCGGCGTCGGCGCGCGCGCGGCGGTCGATCTGCGCCGCGTTGGTGGCATCGCCGCGATACTCCTCGAGCGTCGAAACCGCGCGGAACTGGGTAAGCAAAGCGGCGGAATCGACGTCCTCGAGACCTTCGACGCGGTAGGAGTAGGTCCGCGCCGCCGCGGCGTCGGCGACGTTGGCGTCGGGGCTGACCGGGATCGGCGCGGTCCGGTCCGCTTCCATGTCGGGCCAGTCGACGCCGAAATCGGGCCATTCCTCCAACGGCGCCGAAGGATCGAGCGCCTGCGGGCCGGTTTCAGCCGGCGGCGGCGGCGGGCCGGCCGTCTGCGCATTCGCGGCGGCGGGAGACAGGATGAGGGCAATGGCAGCCGACATAACGGCCGCGCGCCGCCCGGCAACGGCTTGCAACATAAGGCGAAGCTAGCCGCCGCCGCCAAGCGGCGCCAGACCGGAAATCGCCAGACCATGGTCGTTTCAGGCACAATCGGCCTGAAACGATCAGGCTCTTGTCCCTCAATGGAGCGTGGCGCCGTCCCGTTCGGTCGAGGAAAGCAGGGTGATCATCCGCTCGATCTGGCGCCAGCGGCAGAAGTGCACGACATTGCCAAGGCCGCGGCTGCGGACCGCCCGCGCCGCCGCTTCGAGCGCCGCGTGGTCGCCGAAGCGCGCGATCAGCTCGGCTGCATCGGCCGCCGCCGACGCGTCGGGAAGATAGACTGGCTCGTGCAAGACTTTCCTCTTTTTCTTGTCTTGTCGTTATCGGCACATCCTAGCGGCCGGACCTTTCCAGAAGCGTGACGGCCATCGTCAACGGGCTGTAAACCACATGCGCTGGCGCGCGATGCGCGTTGCTGGCATGGAGCCGCCGATGAAGCTCGAACGCAGATTTCCGCGCGCCGGCGGCGCACTGCTTGCCGGATCGATCCTGATCGGCGTCATCGCCGGAACGCTGCTTCGGCAGCCGAGCATCGGCTTCCTCGCCGGCCTCGGCGCCGGGATCGTCCTGCTCGCTTTGGTCTGGCTCCTCGATCGGCGCTAGCCGATCCGCCGCCCCGTCCACACCACCCGGCCGACGATGTCGACCGCGCCCGGCTCGCAATCGGGCCAGCCGGGATAAGCGGGATTGTCGCTGCGGACCGAGAGCGTCCGCGCCGCCGGGTTGACCGCGAGCCGCTTCACCACCAGCGCATCGTCGATCCTCAATACATAGATGCCGTCGCGAAGCCGCGCCGCGCCGTCGCCGCGGTCGACGAGGATGTCGTCGCCGTCGGCGAGCGTCGGCGCCATCGAATCGCCGGTGACGCGGATGATCGAAAGCAGATCGGGTGCGCCACGCGCGATCCGCCTGAGCCAGGCGGGATCGAAGGCGATATGCGCCTCGGCGCGCTCGTCGCCGTCGAATGCGCCCGCGCCCGCCGACGCGTCGACGTCGAGCCGGGGCACCGGTACGAGGCCGCGCCCCGGCCCCGCCTCGAGGCCACCGAGCAGCGACTCCTCGACTCCAAAATAGCGCGCGAGCAGGCGCCGGTCCGCCTCGGCCAACCGCCTGGGGCTGCCGCGCTTGATGAACTGCTGGATGTAGGCGGGATTGCGGCCGATGAGCCGGGACAGGCCGGCATAATCCTCGCCTCGCGCTTCGATCAGCCGCTGGAGCGCGGCCCTTGCGTCGTCGTCCGCCATATTCCTCCATTACAGATAGGATTTTTCCTAGACAAGTAGGAAATGTCCTCCGACTACTAGAACACAACAGGAACAGTGATTCGGAGGACCTGCCATGCATTTGCAGCGGCGCATCGAGCTTTATCTGCGGCGCCACCGGATCTCGCCGACCCGTTTCGGGCGCGAGGCGGTCAACGATCCGCGCTTCGTATTCGATCTCAGGAGAGGCCGCGAACTGCGTGAAACGACGGCCGCGCGCGTCGCCGCCTGGCTCGACACTCGCGAGTCGGCGCAATGACCCCCGCCGCCGTCGAGCTCGACCGCGCGATCCGGGACGGCTTTCCCATCTTCGGCGCCACCGCCGAAATCGAGGCGCTCGTCAGCCGGCCCTGGGCCAGCATCACCTTCTCCGGCGAACGCCATCGCCTGACGTTTCGCATCGAGGGCGAGCGCGCTCCGGATGCCGCCGATGCTTTCCTCGATGGCCTTTCGGAGCGCGAGTTCGAGCTGCGCGGCCACATCATGGCCGACATCGCCCTCGTCGAGGATGCGCGGGACGGCGACACGATACGCCTCACGCTGGAGGCGCTGACGGTCGAAGCGAGCTAGGACTGGCGCGCGGCGAGCCGCTGCAGGCTGTCGATCGCGCTCTGCAGCCGGTCGTCGCCCGCCTGGGGAAAGACCTGCGGCGCGGATTGGGGCGCGCCCGGCGTCCGGCGGCGGGCGAGGCCCCGTTCGAGCCGCTCCATCAGCTCGGCAAGGCTCGAGGCGGATTCGGGCGCCGGTGCGGGCGCCGGCGCCGGCGCCGGCTCGGCCGCCGGCTCGGCGAAGGATTCGGCAGGCTCGGGATCGGCCATCCAGAACGGCGTCGGCTCGGCGGGGCGCACGGGCGGCGCGGGTTCGCCGAACTCGCGCGCGGCGGAGATCGGCCGGGGCGCGGGCGCATCGGGATGGAAGTCGCGGCGGCGTGGCCTGGGCGCCTCCTCTTGCGGAAGCTGGGCCCGGGCCGCGGGCCTGTCGAGCCCCGAGCGATCGAGCACGCGCAGCAGCAGGAAAACGAGGCCGAACGCCGCGGCCGCGCCGGCCACGCCGATCGCGATCCGCGCGGTCATCCCGAGCGGCGGCGCGGCCGCGGGCAACACCGACGGCAGGCCGCTGGAGCCGACCATGCCGGACAGCAAATCGCCCGGCAAAGCG
>DASQFO010000149.1:0-1662 GCA_035633095.1 Allosphingosinicella sp.
CCCGATCCGCCCTTCTGAGAGGACAATGCCAGTACCCGCATGAATTTTCCCTCGGTTCCCACGCTTGCGGGCCCGGTTTGACCCTAAGCTTGCTAAAATCTGGTTAATGCGGGGCTTGCGAATCTCCGGGATCGGGAGGGGCGGCGCGTGGCGGGGGCGGCTGATTCCATGCTAAGGACGCGTTAAGCAATGGCGTCTAGGCTCGCCGCTCATTGTTCCGGTGGAAGGGTTTTTCGATGATCACCAATGCGCGCCTGTGGCTGATAGCCGCCGCCGCTCTGGGCACCGCCGCCGCCGCGCAGCCCGGCACGCGTTCCGGCCTTCCGGCCGACCGCGCCAGCAACAATGTCCGGGTCGGGGTCGAAGCCTGGCAGGCCGGCAATTACGATGAAGCGGTCCGCCAATGGCGCCCGCTTGCCGACCGCGGCGACGCCGACGCCCAATATAATATCGCCCAGGCCTATTTCCTGGGCCGCGGCGTGCCGCAGAACATGAACCTGGCCGAACAATGGTACGAGCGCGCCGCGCGCCAGGGCCACGAGGAGGCGCAGGCCAATTACGGCCTGCTCCTGTTCCAGAACGGCCGGCGCCGCGAGGCGATGCCGTGGATCGAGCGTGCCGCCAATCGCGGCGACGCGCGCGCCCAATATGTGCTCGGCACGTCGCTGTTCAACGGCGACGTGATCGCCCGCGACCTGCCGCGCGCTTATGCGATGATGACCCGCGCCGCGCAGCAGAACCTGGCCCCGGCGGTGACCCAGCTCGCCGAAATGGAGCGCCACCTGACCGCGCAGGACCGGGCGCGCGGCGTCGAGCTTGCGCGCGAGCTCCGGACCGCCCCCGCCCCCACCCAGATCGCCAGCGCGGCGCCACCGCCAATGCCCCGTGCCCGCCCCGACCAGCCGGGGCGCGAGCGGGCGCGGCCGGCGGCGCCCGCTCCGGCCCCGGCTCCCGCCCGGGCCGCGGCCGGCGGCCGCTGGCGGATCCAGCTTGGCGCCTTCAGCAACGAAGCCAATGCGCGCCGCGCGTGGAGCACGGTCGGTGGGCGCCTGGGCGGCCTCCAGCCTTATTACGTCCGCGCCGGCGCCGTGGTCCGGCTCCAGGCCGGCCCGCTCGCCAGCCGCGCCGCCGCCGAGCGAACCTGCGCCGCCGCCCGCGTCGCCTGTTTCCCGGTGGCACCTTAACGGATTGTTTGCGCCGCGCTGCTAGACAGCGGACATGGCGGTGACGGCAAGCCTCAACGGACGGACCAACATGGCGTCGCGCTGGCGCCGGCGAACGATGTGCGTGCTGATCGCCGAGCGTCCCGCCCCGGCCGCCTTGCGCGAGGTTTCGGCCGCCGGCGCCTTCCTCGAGACCAACGCGCGCCCGCCTTTGGGCACCAGCGTCGAGCTCCATCATCCCGAAGCCGGCGCCATCGTCGGCGAAGTGCGCAGCCTGGCCGAAGACGGCATATCGATCGTCTTCTCGTGCGGCGAGCGCTCGGTCGCCTTCGCCCTCGCCGCCATCGCCGCCGACATGAGCCGGCCCGCGGCCTAATCGGCCGCCCACTCTCTTTCCTGATAGCCCTGGGCGTAGAGCAGCGCGCTAAGGTCGTTCGCCTCGATGCGGGCGCCGGCGGCGGCGATCACCGCCGGCTTGGCATGATAAGCGACACCGAGG